>JACAAW010000070.1 GCA_013377115.1 Bacteroidota bacterium
TGGTAAACGAAAAGTTTTACATTTGGTTTCAAATTTCAATCTAAAATTATGATAAAGAAAATATTAAAGGTAAATTTAATTTTTAAAAGTCGTGCATTGAAATTCGTACTTCGGGCTCTGGGCTTATGTAGTGCGTGTTTTTTGATTGAAGCTTGCTATGGATCTCCACAAAGTGAAGCGCCACAAAAAAATATTACTTTAAAAGGGAATGTTCAATCAAATGATTCCTTGAAACCAATTCCTGGAATAAAAATTAAAGCTACAGAATTAGAAAATAATAACATTTTTTTTGGAGTAACCGATTCAAATGGAAATTATGCATTTAGTGCTGATTATTCTGGTAATGGTAGCTTTTTGATGCAATATATTGATGAAGATGGTATTGCAAATGGGGCTTTTCAAAATAAAGATTCCAATATTATCATTAATGATCAAAATGCAACAGAAAATGTTGTTAATTTGAAACTAAAAAGAATTCCTTAATTATTGATTCTTGTTAATTTTCAAATCATTTTTAAAAAACATCCTCAATTTTAATTTTTTTATCTCTAAAAATAAAAGAATCTCCTTTTTTAAGTCCAGCCATTGCCTGGAAAAAAGGAACCGTAGGTGAAATTGCAAAATAGGTTTCTTCTTCTAATTCAATTTTTCCTAAACCAATTGAAACAAAAATTCTTTGTTGTTCAGTAAAAACAACCGATCCGAATTGAACTGAATTGTGTTCTTTTTTTAAATCAATTTTATTTAAAACATCTAGCTCTTTAATAGCAGATTGTAAATGTTTGGAATAAACGTCTTTCCTGCTAAGCAATTGCATTCTGTAGGAATCATATCTGTCTTTCGGAGAACCGTAATCATTTGCACTTTGCTGAGCATCGTCAATTACAGCTTTTGTTGATTCAGCGGTATTCATTTGTTGCTTAATACATTGCTCGAAAAGTTTCTTTTTTAATTTTAGTTTTTCCATAATTTTCGCAATTATTTGAAAATAAAATGAAGTAAAAGTTTAAAAATCAATATCTTGTTGCCATTGCTTTTTGTTTGACATAAAAATAATGATAAATCGATGTTTTCATCAAATATAAAATAAAATATATAGTTTTGCAAGAAATTTCTTTTGTTTTTGAAAACCAATTTTAATTATTAAAGGAAATAAATTAATAAATTCAAACAAATGAGTGATAATTTAAAAACAGCGAATAGAACGGAATTGGTTGCATCTAAAAATGTTATTGAAATGCTTACGGTGGCAAATGAATTCTGTCATTTTCTCGAAAATGCTGAAACTTATGGTAAACATGATGTTCTTTCTTTTATTCAGAAAGTAAGTCCCTTACTTTATATTAAAGGTGCATTGATGCCAAAGGTTTTGGAAGAAACAACCGAAGCAAACGAAAGATTTGTGAATGAGGAGCAATGGTCGGAAGTATATAATTGTATGAAAGATAAATTCGGTGAGGATGATGTTTTTTTCAATACAGATGTTTATAATGATGAAAATGTATTAATAAAATCAAGTATTGCCGAGCATTTGGCAGATGTTTACCAGGATTTAAAGGATTTTTTGATGCTTTATAAAAAGGGATTGTTACCTGCCCAAGAAAATGCGATTCAGGAATGTGTTAATTTGTTTGAAAGGCATTGGGGAATCAGGATTGTTGCTGCTCAAAAAGCAGTGCATCAGGTTTTGTTTAAGGATAAATTGAATGATGATAATTCGGAGTTTTATAAAGGCCCGGAATTGTTTTAATTAATCGAATACTTTCAAAAAGACTTTTTTTGAAAAAACTAATTTAATTTGTATATTTGCTTTATGAACTTAGATAACAATAAAATAGAGATTATTAAAGCATATTTAAAAGCCAGCCCGGTTTTGAATGCTTATTTGTTTGGTTCATACGTCAGAGGTGAAGCTGATAACCAAAGTGATATCGACATTCTTGTAGATTTGGATTATTCACAAAAAATTGGATTAAAGTTTTTCCAGATGAAAATTGATTTAGAAAAACTATTAAATTCAAAGGTGGATTTAGTTTCCTCAAATGGCCTCTCAAAATATATTAAACCTATTGTTGATAAAGAAAAACAATTGATTTATGCGAAGTAATTTAGGTGATAAAGCTAGATTGCAGCATATTCTAGATGCAATTCTTGAAATCGAGAATTATTTAGTTGGTTCAGATTTTGAGGTTTTTATAGAGAACTCAATGATGAGATTTGCCTGTATTAAACAAATGGAGATTATTGGTGAAGCGAGCAATCATATTTCAGAAGAAATGAAAGCTAATTTTACGAATGTTGAATGGACACAAATTATTGGAATGAGAAACGTTTTTGTTCACGAGTATTTTGGTATTGACTCTAGTTTAGCATGGGAAATAATAAAAAGTGATTTGCCAGATCTAAAGGGAAAAGTTGTTGAAATATTAAATTCAATTAAATAAAAAAATCCAGTTCTAATATTCAGAACTGGATTTTTTATTTTGATTTGGAAAATTAGCTTCCTAATGTAGCCACCATTACTGCTTTTATTGTATGTAAACGGTTTTCAGCTTCGTCAAATACCAATGATGCTTCTGATTCGAAAACATCTTCAGTAACTTCCATTCCATCTAAACCATATTTTTGGAAAATTTCTTCTCCAACTTTTGTTTGGCGGTTGTGGAATGCTGGTAAACAATGTAAGAATTTAACTTTTGGATTGCCAGTTAATGCAACCACTTCTTTATTAATTTGATAAGGTTTTAAAAGGTTGATTCTTGATTCCCATACAGAATCTGCTTCTCCCATTGATACCCATACGTCAGTATAAAGAAAATCTACACCTTTAACTGCTTCAGCAACGTTATCAGTGATGGTGATTTTAGCACCTGTTTCTTTTGCAATTTCGCGGCATTTTGCAACCAATTCTTCACTTGGTTGGCATTCTTTTGGAGCAGCTGCTCTAAAATCCATACCCATTTTTGAAGCACCAACTAACAATGAATTTCCCATATTATTTTTAGCATCGCCTAAATAACAGAAAGAAATTTGATGTAATGGTTTGTCAGAATGTTCCATCATGGTCAATAAATCAGCTAAAATTTGAGTTGGGTGAAACTCGGTTGTTAAACCATTCCAAACTGGAACGCCTGCGTATTTGCCTAATTCTTCTACAATATCTTGTCCATAACCACGATATTCGATTCCATCATACATTCTACCCAATACTCTTGCAGTATCTTTCATAGATTCTTTTTTGCCAATTTGAGAACCACTTGGTCCTAAATAACTAACGTGTGCACCTTGATCTAAAGCGGCTACTTCAAAAGCGCAACGAGTACGTGTTGAATCTTTTTCGAAAATTAAAGCAATGTTTTTGCCTTTTAATTTTTGTTGCTCAGTTCCAGCATATTTAGCTTTCTTAAGGTCCAAAGATAAGTCTAATAAAAATTTAATTTCTGCAGGTGTAAAATCTAACAATTTCAAAAAGTTACGATTTCTTAAGTTAAATGCCATGGTTAAATGTTTTGTTTGAGATTTATGAATGATTTTTATTTCAATGCGGCAAAATTAATAATTTAAACATATCAAGAAAAAAAAACTTTATCGCATAAAAAAAGCTGCAAAAGCAGCTTTTTTTATTAATTTTCAATGGTTTACTTAATACCTGCAAACATTTTTTGCGACATTTCACCAATGAAAGGAATTGGTTTCATTTCGTTATTAATGGCAATGATTAATCCCCAAACCATTAATCCAATCATTCCGAACCATAAAATCATGTTTGTGAAATAGAAGAATATTCCAATAAAAGGTGCTATGAATGTAATGATAAGTCCTAGAATAAATACGGCTAAGAATAATCCCATTCCAAAAATATAAAGCCCCAGAGCTTGCCTAAGGTGATAAGCGCCGATTTCAGTTTTGTTGTTTCCATGCATAATAATTCCGATAATCCACCCAACAAAAGTGCAATAACTTAAAATGGCAATTGTTTTTCCATCCATTACGTCTGCTTTAGGAGCAGTATTTGAATTGTTTTCGGCCTTAGGAGTTTCTTTTTCTTTGCAATTATGACATAAGTCGCTACCTTCAAAGATTTCAGAACCACATACAGAACAGTTACTCATAATTATTATATTTAAAGTGAATACTAAGTTTTAATTATTTCCAAACTTACAATAAATAATTAGGTATCGTCAATATTAAAAGAATTATTTCCTTTAGCCAGCTATAATTTTGGTACCTTGATTTGCACCACCAAGAACTGAAGCTTCAGTAATAATAGTTTCTTTTCCACCATTTTCAACAAAACTTATTGCTGCTCTTACTTTTGGAGCCATGCTGCCTTCAGCAAAATGACCTTCTTTTAAATATTGATAAGCTTCAGAAACAGTAATAACATCAAGTTGTTTTTCGTCAGGCTTTCCAAAATTAATGCAAACTTTTGCAATATCGGTTAAGATATAAAATTCGTCCGCTCCAATTTGATTTGCTAAAAGAGCAGAGGCAAGGTCTTTATCAATAACTGCATCTATTCCTTGAAGTTTGTGAGGAGCAACATAAAATACTGGGATTCCACCACCACCAACGGCGATCACGATTTGTCCAGATTTTGCAAGCATTTCAATAGATTTTCTATTTCCAATTGTTAATGGCTTTGGAGAAGCAACAACTTTTCTGTAACCTCTTCCTTTTGGATCTTCCGAAAAAACAGAACTTGTTTCTGAAGCAATTTTTTCAGCTTCTTCTTTACAATAATAGGGACCAATTGGTTTGGTTGGATTTTTAAAAGCAGGATCATCTTTATCAACAAGAACTTCCGTTACAATTGTGATTACATCGCGTTCCATTTCTCTTTCTTCTAGGATATTTCTCAATTGTTGTTCAATCATATATCCAATAAACCCTTGAGAATAAGCACCGCAAATATCCAGAGGCATTTCAGGTAAACCAAAAACTTTGGCGCCAGCTTGATTTTGAAGTAAAATATTTCCAACCTGTGGGCCATTGCCATGAGCAATTACGATATTGTAACCGCTTTTGATTAATTCTAATAAACTTAAACAAGTGTCATAAACATTTTGTTCTTGTTCATCAATAGTTCCTTTTTGACCACTTCTTAATAATGCATTTCCTCCGAAAGCGACTACTGCTAGTTTTTTCATAAAATTTTTCTTAAAACACTAATATTCATTAAATTTTTGGCAAAACTATAAATATTTATTCATAACAATCAAGTAATTATGATAATTTTCTAATTTCTTTTATGTAAATAATTAAAATTGAATGGTGTAAAAATGTAAAATATACCGTTTTATATATTATTTTTGTGAGTTAATTTCAAAAATATCAATAATTATGAAGAATTTATCCATCATTTCCTTGTTTTTTATTGGATTGTTATTTGCTTCCTGCGACAAAGAAACTCCTCTTCCTGATCCTCAACCCCAACCATCAAATACGGGAAGTATTGTGTTTAAATTTGCACATAATGTCAATGGATTGGCTTTGGTAAAAGATTCAATGATGTATACCAATACCGCAGGAAATAAATATGAAATTAATGAAATAAAATATTTTATTTCGGATGTTATTCTTCACAATGCTAATGGAACATATTATTCAATTAGCAATACAGATAAACATTATGTCGATAATGATATTGCATCAACTTTGACTTGGAATGTAGGAGATAATATCCCAGAAGGAAGTTATGACTCAATTACTTTTACCTTCGGAATAACAATGGCTAAAAATATTTCGAATATGTTTGTAAATGCACCTGAAATATATATGGCATGGCCAGAGCCTTTGGGTGGAGGTTATCATTATTTAATGATGAATGGGAAATGGGAAAAAGCGGTTGACACTATTAATAATTTCAATTTTCATATTGGTATTGGTCAAACTTACGATGGTTTAGGTAATATTATTGGTTTTGTTGATAATGCGTTTAAAGTTAAATTGCCTGCATCAGCATTTAGTATTTCGACTTCCCAAACTCGTGTTATTCAAATTGTGATGAATATTGAAAGTTGGTTCAATTCCCCGATTGTTTGGGATTTTAATATACAAGGAGAAAATATTATGCAAAGTCAATCCGCTATGAGTGATGCCTGTAAAAATGGAGCGGATGCATTTTCAATTGGTTATATAAATTAATAAAAATTTTATGATGAAACTTTTTAAATATTCTTTTCTTTCTTTGGTTTTGTGTTTAGCTATTGTCTCATGTAAAAAAGATGAGCCAATTCCAACAACAACAGTAACTAATGATGGCCCAACTCCCTATGTAATTCAAATTCCAAAGTTTTTCCCAACAATATTAAATATTCCTGCAGATAATCCAATGACGGTTGAGGGAATTGAATTAGGACGGTATTTGTTTTATGATGGCAGATTAACTGGAAAAGTGGATACTTTGATGTCGTGCGCTACTTGCCACCATATTGATAAATCTTTTGAAAACGGAATTGGTTATGGATATGGAGTTACAGGGATTCAAACTCCGCATGTTATGTTACCAATGATTAATTTGGTCTTCAATAGTTCGGGATATTTTTGGAATGGAAAAATCTCGGCTTCTAATCCAAATGAGCACAATAGGACTTTGGAAGATGTTGTTTATTTGGGTTTAACAGCTCCGCACGAATTACATAGTGATAGTGTTTCATGTAAAAATGCCATCCAAAATATTCCAATGTATCCTCCAATGTTTAAAAAAGCCTTTGGAAGTGATGTAGTTACATTTAAAAATATTGCTAAAGCAATTGCACAATTTGTAAGGACATTGATTTCTGCTGATTCTAAATTTGATAGATATTTACGTGGTGAAGCCCAATTAAATGCAAGTGAATTAAAAGGGTATATGATTTTTAATACAGAAAAAGGTGATTGTTTCCATTGCCACGGTACCGTTTTATTTACAACAAATCAGTTTTATAACAATGCTACTGATAGTGTTTTTAATGATCCGAGAGATAGATTTGCAATTACCGGAGATCCGAAAGATCATGGTGCTTACAAAGCGACTACTTTAAGAAATATTGAATTAACTGGTCCTTATATGCGCGATGGGCGTTTTGCAACTCTCGATCAAGTGATAAACCATTATAGCGAAGGTTTGGTATGGTCGCCATATGTTCATCCATTAATGAAAAAAATCAATGATGGAGGAATCCAATTGACGCCAACCGAAAAAGCTGATTTGAAAGCATTTTTGCACACTTTGATGGATTCAACTTTTATTACCAATCCAGCATTCAAAAATCCTTTTTAAGAAAAATTAAAGGCCGTATTTATCAATTAAGAAAATCATTGCGGCCATTGCTGCGCTGCCCATTTGCATTTCTCTTTTATTAACTTTTTCAAAAGTATCGGAAGCTGCATGCTGGTAGTCGAAGTAGCGCTGTGAATCTGTCATTAATCCAAATAATGGGAAGTTTTGATCTTTTAATGGTGAAATGTCAACACCGCTTCCACCTTTTATTAATTGATAAATTCCGTATGGTTCGAAAAGTTTTCCCCAATTATTTTTTAGTTTATTGACTGTTTCAATTGGTGCATCGATTGAAAATCCAGTAGGAGTGAATCCACCTCTATCACTTTCTATCGCCGCAATATGAGTTTCTTTATTGAGTTTTGATAATTCCGCATATTTTTTTCCACCGCGTTGAGCAACTTCTTCATCCATGAAAATAACAGCCCGTAAAGTATGTTTTGGTTTAATATTTAAAGTTTTAAACAATCGCAATACTTCCATGCTTTGAATGACACCAATTCCGTCGTCATGAGCTCCTTCGCCATTATCCCATGCGTCGATATGGCCACCAACAATAATATATTGATTTGGGAATTCGCTTCCTTTAATTTCGCCAATAACATTGTAAGAATTTGTTTCAGGGAATTGTTTGCAAGTTGTGGTATAATGAAGAATTAGATTTTTATCTTTCTTCAGCCAATTGCTCAAAAGATCAGCGCCCAAAGTACTTACTGCAACTGCTGGAATCGTATCAATATCTTTGTCATAGCGCATAATTCCGGTATGAGGAAAATCGTCTAAACTTTCTGATAAACTTCTAACAATAACGCCAATAGCACCATATTTTGCTGCTTCAGAAGCACCATGAACGCGTTGATCCGCAGCTCCACCATAAGCATTAAAAGTGTAAATTTGAGTAGGATCCATTGCACGATTAAAAAAAACGATTTTCCCCTTAATTTTTTCTTTCCCAAGAGTTTTTAGTTCTTCAAAATTTTTTACTTCAATAACTTGTGCGGAAATTCCTTGTTCGCCAGTTCCAATTGATTCGCCAAGAGCACAAATGCTGAGGTTATGATCACCCAAAAGCGTAGAGGCCATTTTTGCCGTTTCTTTATTTCCTCGTTTCCAGCTGTGAACTTTAAGAGGTTGTAGGTAAACTGTGTCGAAACCCAATTCTTTCATTTTTTGTTCTGCCCATTCCACTGCCGCTGCTGCCTGTGGTGTTCCACAAATTCTGCCAGCAGTATTTTTACATAAATATTCGAGCTTTTTATATGCAATATCATTAGAAAGCGCTTCGTTGTAGATTTTTTTTATTTCTATTGAATCGGAATTTTGGGCTTTGTTGGAAGATAAACAAGCAAAAAGGACAAAAGCTATTAGTAGTAATTATTTCATTTTTCTTTTTTTTGTAAAATTATTTATAAAGTTTTAAAAAGGAAGAATTAATTAATGTTTTTTTAGTCATCTTTTTATGTTAGATATTAAAGAAAAATTCATTATCTTTGCACCCCTGTAAAAAGAATAAAAAAGAATGATAAATATTACATTGCCAGATAATTCTGTAAGGCAATTTGCAGAAGGAACTACATCTCTTGATGTTGCGAAATCAATTAGCGAAGGCTTGGCCAGAAATGTTCTTGCTTCAAAAGTTAATGGAGAAGTTTGGGATTTAAACAGACCAATCAATGCTGATGCGTCTCTTAAATTATTTACATGGAATGATGATGAAGGAAAAGCAACGTTTTGGCATTCGTCTGCGCATTTGATGGCCGAAGCAATTGAACTCCTTTATCCTGGCGTAAAATTTGGAATTGGCCCAAACATTGAAAATGGTTTTTATTACGATATCGATTTCGAAGGAAAATCAATTTCTTCAGACGATTTTAAAGCTATTGAAGATAAAATTATTGAATTAGCTCAGCGCAAAAGCACTTTTAACCGTAAAGAAGTTTCTAAAAACGAAGCGGTTGATTATTTTACAAAAAAGGCAGATCCTTATAAACTTGATTTGATTAAGGATTTAGAAGATGGCACCATTTCTTTTTATGAATCAGGAAATTTTGTTGATTTATGTCGTGGGCCACATTTGCCAGATACTTCTAATATCAAAGCGGTAAAATTATTAAATACTGCTGGTGCTTATTGGAGAGGTGACGAAAAAAACAAACAACTTACAAGAATATATGGGATTACATTCCCAAAACAAAAAGAATTAGCAGAATATTTAGTTCTTTTAGAAGAAGCAAAAAAGAGAGATCACAGAAAATTAGGAAAAGAATTAGAATTATTTGCTTTCTCACAAAAAGTTGGAATGGGATTACCATTATGGTTGCCTAAAGGTGCTGATTTAAGAGCTCGTTTGGAAACATTCCTGAAAAATGTTCAGAAAAAAGCTGGTTATTTGCAAGTAATTACCCCTCATATTGGGAATAAAGAACTTTATGTAACTTCTGGTCATTACGAAAAATACGGAAAAGATTCTTTTCAACCAATCAGAACACCTCAGGAAGGTGAAGAGTTTTTCTTAAAACCAATGAATTGTCCTCACCACTGTGAGATTTATAATACCAAACCTCATTCTTACAAGGATTTACCAGTACGTTTGGCTGAGTTCGGTACCGTTTATAGATACGAACAAAGTGGAGAATTACACGGATTAACCAGAGTTAGAGGATTTACTCAAGACGATGCTCATATTTTCTGTCGTCCTGATCAGGTAAAAGAAGAATTTATTAAAGTTATCGACATTGTTCTTTATATTTTCAAAACATTGGATTTTAATGATTTTACAGCACAAATTTCGTTAAGAGACCCAAATAACAAAGAAAAATATATTGGTAGTGACGAGAATTGGGAAAAAGCAGAATCTGCAATTATTGAAGCATCTGCCGAAAAAGGATTAAAAACAGTTGTAGAACTTGGTGAAGCAGCTTTTTACGGTCCGAAATTAGATTTCATGGTGAAAGATGCAATTGGAAGAAAATGGCAACTTGGAACCATTCAGGTGGATTATAATTTACCAGAACGATTTGAATTAGAGTATACAGGTAGCGATAATCAAAAACACCGACCAGTTATGATTCACAGGGCTCCTTTTGGATCCATGGAGCGTTTTGTAGCGGTTTTGATAGAACACTGTGGTGGGAAATTCCCATTATGGCTCACTCCTGATCAGGTAATCATTTTGCCAATTAGTGAGAAATATGAGAATTATGCGAAAAAAGTTTTGAATTTGCTAAATAATTACGAAATTCGCGCCCTAATTGATGACAGAAGCGAAAAAACGGGAAAGAAAATCCGCGACGCAGAATTGAAGAAAATACCATTCATGCTGATAGTTGGAGAAAAAGAAGAAGCTGAAAATACTGTTTCTGTTAGAAAACAAAGTGAAGGCGATTTAGGAACATTTACTATTGAAGCCTTTGCAAATATTATTAATGAAGAGATAAATACTTTATTACAATTAAATAATAAATAAAATTAGTATTCACAAAATTAAGGAGGATTACTTATAGCAACAACTTTCGTTCCCAGGCGTTACAAGCCTTTTGTTAAAAAAGAGGAACTACATAAAATCAACGAACTAATTAAAGCTCCAGTAGTGAGAGTAGTTGGGGAAAATTTGGAACCAGGAATACTTTCTATCAGAGAAGCTTTACAAGTAGCTAAAGATTTAGAATTGGATTTGGTGGAAATATCACCTACTGCTAATCCACCAGTATGTAGGGTCACCAATTATAAGAAATTTCTTTACGAACTAAAGAAAAAGCAAAAGGAAATTAAAGCGAAAGCAGCAAAAATTGTTGTAAAAGAAATTCGTTTCGGTCCTAATACTGATGAGCACGATTTTAATTTTAAATTAAAACATGCCATTAAATTCCTTCAAGAAGGAGCAAAAGTAAAAGCCGATGTGTTTTTTAAAGGAAGAACAATTTTGTATAAAGAAAAAGGCGAGATGATTTTATTAAAATTCGCCCAAGAAATTGGAGAATATGGAAAGATTGAACAACTTCCAAAATTAGAAGGAAAAAGAATGATCATGTTGATTAGTCCTAAAAAATAATAAGTCGTAAATAATATATTAATCACTTAAAATTAAGTAGAATAATGCCAAAAATGAAAACAAAATCCAGCGCAAAGAAGAGATTCACTATCACTGGCTCTGGAGCAATTAAAAGAAAACACGCTTATAAAAGTCACATTTTGACTAAAAAAGCGAAAAAGAGAAAACGCAACTTAACTCACGTTACTTTAGTTGATAAAGCAGACGTTAAGAGAATGAAATTAATTCTTGTTGCTTAGGTAATATAGTTATTAACCATTGTTTAGAGCAATAAAGTTTCCCCTGAAAAGGAACGCTTAAACAAAAAAAACAAAAAATTATGCCAAGATCAGTCAATTCGGTAGCTTCTCATGCAAGAAGAAAAAAACTACTAAACAGAACCAAAGGTTACTTTGGTAGAAGAAAAAATGTATTAACCGTTGCAAAAAATGCATACGAAAATTCGATGCTTTATGCTTATATCGACAGAAGAAAGAAGAAAAGAAACTTCAGATCTTTGTGGATTGTTAGAATTAATGCAGGAGTTAGAGAATACGGAATGTCTTATTCTCAATTTATTGGAAAATTAGCAGCTGCTAATATCGAAATTAACCGCAAGACTCTTGCCGACTTAGCAATGAATAATCCTGAAGCATTTAAAGCAATTGTAGAAAAGGTTAAATAGTGTTCGATCACTATGTCCGATTTCTGCGTTACTTTCGTTTTAAAAACCAGTCATTTAGCTTTGTAAACTCCTGTTTTTTAAACTTCAAAAGCCTTGAACTCGAACATACTGAACAAACCACTGACTTAATGAAAAACTAAATAGTTATTTATTTTTACGACTTATTATAAAACACTCACTTTTGTGGGTGTTTTTTTTGTTTAATATCGAATATATTATTTCAAGAAAAGCAAATTAGATTCCTCTCCGCCAATATGCGAATCGGAATGACAATAAATTTGCTCACTCCGATAAATCATACCTCTGTCATTTCGAATGGATCCGCCATTTGGTGGAGTAATGAGAAATCTCAATTAAGAAAATATTATTTTTTATTACAATAAACCTTATTCTAGATAAACTTTTTTTTTATTTGAAACCCTATTTCAGTATTACTAGAAATAGAATTTACTCGAGCATTAATCTTTCTCAAGTTTTCGTACCTTTGCAAAAAAAAGAAAATGAAGGTTAATGTTAGTTCCGAAATAGGAAATTTACAAGGTGTTATTATTCACCACCCCGGCAGCGAAATAGAAAATATGACTCCACAAAATGCTGAAAGAGCATTGTATAGCGATATTTTGAATCTCACCGTTGCCACAAAAGAATACAGCGAATTCGAAGGTGTATTGCGCAAATTTACCAATGTTTATGAGGTGAAAGATTTGCTTATTGAATCTTTACAAAGCGAAAATGTGAGACGCGAATTGGCTCATAAAGTCTGTACCAACGAAAAAGCCATGCATGTTTATGACGATTTGCTGGAACTTAATGTTGAAGATTTTACAAAAGCCATGATTGAAGGCGTTGAAAAGAAACAAGACACGCTAACCAGTTTTTTAAGTCAGGAAAGGTATTCATTGCGTTCGCTTCATAATTTCTTTTTTATGAGAGATGCTTCCATTTCATTATATAATGAGGTTTTGATAAGTCGCATGGCAAATGTGGTTCGGGCCAGAGAAGCCATTATTATGGAAACCATTTTCGATCATTCGGATACCGTTAGTGCCAAAACCGTAAATCCGATAAACTATAAGGATTTTGATCCAGAAATTACCATCGAAGGAGGAGATGTTTTAATTGCCCGCGAAGATGTTATTTTAATTGGATTAGGAAGCAGAACCAATACTAAAGCAGTAGATTTTTTAATCGAACGTTTTAAAGAAAGCAAAACCACCATGAATATTGTGGTGCAGGAACTACCGTATAAACCTGAATCTTTTATCCATTTGGATATGGTTTTCACTTTTTTAGACAGGGATAATTGCATGATTTACGAACCATTGATTGCCCGCCATAACAAATACCAAACAGTTCATATCCGAATAGACAATGGTAAGGTAGACTTTATTCGTTTCAGAAATACCATGATGGAAGCCTTACAAAAATTGAAATTTGATTTAAAACCATTGTCATGCGGAATTCAGGATGATTTATGGATTCAGCAGCGGGAGCAATGGCATAGCGGAACCAATTTCTTTGCATTGGGACCCGGAAAAGTAATGGGATATGCGCGAAATAGTTATACCATCGAAGAATTGAATAACAATGGTTATGAAGTTCTGAGAGCCCGTGATATTATTAAATGCCGAAAAAATTTAGATGACTACAAAAAGTTTGTGGTTACTATTGATGGTTCCGAATTGCCCAGAGGTGGAGGCGGTGCACGTTGCATGACCATGCCTGTTTGGAGAGATAAGGTTGAATGGTAAGTTTTTATCCTGGGACACTGAGCCGATTACTGAGCCAATCACTGAGCCGGTTGCTGAGCCGGTTGCTGAGCCTGTCGAAGCACTGTAGAAGTGCCCACAAACGAAATATCAGCGGTAGTTTCGACTCCGCTCAACCACCAGATATCATCAATAAATAATATCGCGTTTATTCTTTTTCTTTTACTTTTGTCATTGCTACAAAAGTAACCAAAAATCTAGCCCGAATGATGCTTCCACGCTCTCTTGAAAATGCAAGAAACATTATTCAAAGTAGGTGTCTGAAACCAAAACTCCAATTCTTATTGAAGAATTAATACCCACATGTTTTGATTCCAGCCAGACGGCAGGCGCCTTTGAAATGTTTCTATGCATTTTCAATTCATGCCAACGCCGACCTCGCCATTCGGACTGGCCGGCACACTTTTTTGCTACGCAAAAACGAAAAGGTTTTATGCCAACAACTGACCACTAAGCTATTTCATACGCAGCCGGTTGCTGAGCTGGTTGCTGAGTTGGTTGCTGAGCCTGTCGAAGCACCGTCGAAGTGTTTCAAATCAACCAAACATCATTTCTTCATTTTTTTGAAAAAGGATAAATGTTAATTCAAAAAAAAATCATCAATGTTCGTTTTTGCTTGATCAAAAAGAACCAAAAAATCAAGGCTGATTGCGAATTTCTTGTTTTAATAGGTTAATAATTGTTTTTTATTTGTCCTATTGAATAGCCAAACAAATAAAACCTATTTGTAGTTTGGCTATTTGCTACAGGTTGTCTCTTGCAGCGTGATAAGAGCCGCGCCATCGCTTTTGCCTTCCCGAGCTCGCTTATCACTGGCTAAAAGCCCAACGCTTTGAGCCATCCTTCGAAAACTACGAAATTTGCAAAAGGCCAATCCTTTTTTGCTACGCAAAAACGAAAAGGTTTTATGCCAACAACTGACCACTAGGCTATTTCATACGAAGCCGGTTGCTGAGCTGGTTGCTGAGTTGGTTGCTGAGCCTGTCGAAGCACCGAGCACCCACCAACGAATTACCACGAATCGTCATTGCGATCCGTCCACTGGCGGAGAAGCAATCTAGATCCAACGAAATATCAACGGTAGTTTCGACTCCGCTCAACCACCGGATATCATCAAATTTCATACGCAGCTGGTTGCTGAGTTGGTTGCTGAGCTTGTCGAAGCACTGTCGAAGCACCGTCGAAGTGTTTCAAATCAACCAAACATCATTTCTTCATTTTTTTGAAAAAGGATAAATGTTAATTCAAAAAAAAATCATCAATGTTCGTTTTTGCTTGATCAAAAAGAACCAAAAAATCAAGGCTCATTGCGAATTTCTTGTTTACTACAGGTTGCCTCTTGCAGCGTGATAAGAGCCGCGCCATCGCTTTAACCTGCCCGAGCTCGCTTATCACTGGCTAAAAGCCCAACGCTTTGAACCAACCTTCGAAAACTACGAAATTTGCAAAAGGCCAATCCTTTTTTGCTACGCAAAAACGAGAAGGTTTTATGCCAACAACTGACCATTCAGCTATTTCAAACGAAATTATTAATACGCGAGGCAAACCCCTTCATTTTTTCGGAGAAAAAACGTGGGTAAGCCTTGGCAAAACTCGAGGCTAAGGTTGGAGGTGAATTTTTAATTTTTTGAATTTTCAGTAAAGAAGTTTACTCGCTTTATTAGAAAATTCAAAAATTGAAAAGAGCGCGCAGGCATTAGTTTTGCCTAGATTTTTTGTTTCTTTTGTAGCAATGACAAATGCTTTAGCATTCATGAACTCCAAAATTTAAAATTATTTTGTGAATAAAAGAAAAGATAAAAACCTTTCCTAACCAAAGTAACAGCCCCATGCTTTTCCTCCGTGGTTCGAAGTTTATTCACAAAATAATATTTTTTATTGGTGTTCATGATTTCCCTTCGTTCAGTACCGAACTTCGCAAAAATATTTGATTTTTTATTTCAATACAATAATCAAAATAAAATATCGTTAAAATAGAAAATTACCAACACCAAATTATGATTTCTAACTTCTACGCTTCATTTTTAAAACTAAAAACGAAAAGTTTAATACTTAGAAATCATGTTGGCATATTCCAAAATAGTTTTTCAGAAAAGCTTTACTGCAATTAAATCTTGCAAAGCTTCGTTTTTATCTCAAATTTTTCCATTTCATGCAATAAAACAGTTGTTGCAGTTATCGCTACAATTGTGTCGTAGACCGCAACAAGGGTTGCAAGCATTAAAACAATTGAGTCGGAGATTGCAGCAAGGGTTTCGTTGGTTGCAGCAAGTGATTCAGTCATCGAAACAATTGTTTCAACCATTCCCTCAATTGAGTCGGGATTTGAAACAAGGCTTGCAAGCATTAAAACAATTGTGTCGGTGGTTGCAGCCAGTGCGTCAATCATTGCAACAAGTGTTTCGGTCATCGAAACAAGGGTTCCGATTATTCCCTCAATTGTTTCAAGCTCCAAAACAACCAAAATTTCAAAGAATATTTTGCCTACCTATAAATATTACCTAAACTATTAATTAATCATTTAAATTTAGAAATTATGAAAAAATCGCATTATTTGCCATTTGGCGACAAAGAAAGAAGAGCATGGCTCAATAATTTCGACACCCAGCTTACAAGCATAGGTGCATTATTGGGGATTCTGCCTGCAGAAATTACTGCAACACACAACGACACTCTGGCAGTGAATTATATGCTGGATAATGTTGAAACTTTTAAAGCCGAAGCACAGGAACGTACCCGTTACAAAGATTTACTTTTGGATGGCGAAATTGGTGTGCCTTTGGGAGCTTTACCTGGCTTGCCTACCTTGCCAATACCCCCAACTGCCGTGGCAGCAGGAGTTTTTAAACGCATTTCGAAATTGGTGCAACGCATTAAAAACCACCCAAACTACAACGAGGCTCTGGGTAAAAACCTGGGCATTATTGGTGCCGAAAAGCAAATTGATTTAAACAATTCCAAAGCGCAAGTGAGCCTCCGCCGCAACGATAATAACGGTGTTGCTCTCGATTTTGTGAAAGGGAATTTTGATGGTGCGGTTGTTTTTGCCGGAACTTTTGCTTCTAAAATTGTTCCAACTGCCGAAACGCCAGGTGATAGCGCAGAACCTACCATGATTTGGACCGAAATTGGCCGTGCGGCATCATCACCATTTATTGATGCACGCCCAAACATTACCAATAAACCCGAAACCCGATATTACCGAATTAGCTATTTGAAAAAGCAGGTAATAGCTGGCCTAATTTCCGATACCTTGGTGGTAACTGCAAATGTGGGTAACGATTTGGCAACAAAAGTTAAATAGTGGTTTTTTATGATTTGGTTTTTATTAAAAAGCTCGGGAAATTTTCTCGGGCTTTTTTCTTTTTTTAGTCGAAACAAAACATATTTTAATTGTATCTATTAAAAAAAGAGATATATTTGTGATGATAAAATACGATATTTGTCATACCTATACAACAAGTTATCGGAAATTTTAAGAAACTGTGGGCTGACAATTTTGACAAGCAAGAACAACAATTTAAAACATACAATATGAAAAACACAATGAAAAAAATTCTGATGACAGTTATTTTTCTGACAGTGATTTCCTTTGGCATAAGCGGACAGACTTATGTAAGCGGCGGAATTTATTCAAACACTACTTGGACTCAAGCTAATAGCCCATACATTGTTACTAGTAATGTGGTTGTTTTTCCTGGTGTAACTTTGACAATTGAACCAGGAGTAATTGTTAAGTTTGCCGATAATCAAAGCCTCGAAATAAGACAAGGTAGTATTATTGCCGAAGGAACAATCAATGATTCTATTTCTTTTACAAGTACTTCGAATTCTCCCATTACTAGTATATGGAAAGGCATATTATTAAATGGTAGTATTATTTCAAAATTTGATTATATTAATTTGTCATATTCTTTGGGCGGAATAAATGGAACCCTTCCTAGCAATGATACTTTATTTATGAAACACTCAAATGTATTTTACAATAATCAGGGAACTGCAGTTACAGGTAATTTTTTAATTGAAAACTCTAATATATTTAATAACAGTTTTGGAATTTCATTAAACTCTTATACACTAAGTACCATAAATTTTTGTAACATTTTTAATAATGACTATGATGGTGTAAATATCTGGGGTCCTACTAAAATTATTAACAGTCATATTGGGTGCAATGGGCAGAAAGGAATAAATATTGAAGTAGCTAACTGTGTGATAGAAAATTGCTGTATTGAACAAAATCAGTACGGCATTAATGTTAGTTCTTCAATTCTAATTACAAATTGTAGTTTTCTTCATAATAAATTTGGAGTGGGAATTGGTGGTAATAATGGTCCATCATTAACACATTGTTCGTTTCAATCCAATGGAGTTGGATTAGGTTGTGTAGGTACTGGAGCTGTTATTCAAAATAACATATTTGATTCAGATACGATTGGCATTGATATTTATAATCCAGCAAATACCATATCCTGTAATACAATTCAAAATTCTATTAATTACAGTGTGCGAAATTTATCAGCTAATAATAGCAACTGTATTAATAATAATTATTGGGGCACAACTGACTCTGCAACTATTCAAACCCTAATTTATGATGGTTATGACAATGTATCTTATGGTTTATTGTCTTTTACACCATTTTTACAATTACCCTGTCCAAATACAGGTTCTGTTCCATTTTCAGCACCAAATGGTTGCATGATTGATTTAAGTGGTGTTGAAACAAGAAATAATCATTGTGATTTTAATTTATTTCCTAATCCCTCCTCGGATTTTTTTACAATTAGTATTTCTGAGAGAGCAGATTTAGTTATTTTAAATAGTAATGGACAAACAATAAAATCACTAAAGAATATTGACAATAAGTCCACTCTCAATGTATCAAACTTAGCAAATGGAGTGTATTTTATTAAAGTACAAACAGACACCGGAGTTTCGGTAAAGAAATTTATCAAACAATAAAACAACAGATAACAGGCTTCTGCTTTCACCCCAATAGCCAAAGCTGCGCGGGACAGGATGGCGGGACAGTGGCTCGTGGAAACGGCAGTGAGTATAATTGGGAATAAAAAGGAGTTGCCAGAATGTTATACACAAGGCTAGAATTAGACATTTTTAATAATGGAGGAGACTAAATGAAAAAGTATTTAATGATTATTATTTTTATTATAACATTTAACACTAGCCATTCACAGGTTAATTACTTTAAATATTTTGACCATTCATCGCATTGGAGTGAATTTCATCGTAGTTGGAATACTATGAATGGAGAATGGTCAGAATATAATGTTCAATATTATTTTAGTGGTGATACCTTAATAAATGGAAATTGGTTTTATAAATTATATTTTGACGAAATAGAACTATCAAATCCAAGCTTTCATATTAATTACTGTAAAGGAGCAGTTCGTGAAGATTCTTTAAAAAAAATATACTATATTTATAATAACAGCACTACCGAAATAGAATTATATAATTTTAATCTTTCATTACAGGATACAATTCCTGGGACTTCTTGTATTTTGATTAGCATTGATACAATTTATTTTGGAACCAATCTTAGAAAAGTATATCACTTCAATGACACTAACAACCTTAATACTACAGTTTATGAGGGTATGGGAAAAGCCACTGGTTTCTTAGAATCGCTCGGCAGCTCTTTATGTGGATGGCTTACAGAGACTGACAATCACTTAGTTTGTTATGCTCAACAAGATACAACTTTACAATTTACTACAAGTTATCCTTGTCAATTATTTTTGGAGGGGTTAAATAATATTGCAAATGAAACAGGAATAAACATTTTTCCAAACCCCGCAACAAATAATTTAACCATTGAAACCCCAGAAAAAGCAACATTAGAAATCATAAACATCGAAGGACAATTAATAAAAACATTTAACACCGCAGAAAAGCAAACAACAATAGATGTTGCGGACTTATCAAACGGAATTTATTTTATTAAAGCAAAGACAGACAGAGGGGTTGCGGTGAAGAAATTTATTAAGGAATAGAACGCCCAGTGTATAACAGGCTTCTGCTTTCATCCCGATAGCAAAAGCTGTGCGGGAAAGGGTCTCGTGGTAAGGGCAGTGAGTAAAATTGGGAATAAAAAGGAGTAGCCAGAATGTTATGCAACAATTAAAGAAATCATGAAAAA
>JACAAW010000071.1 GCA_013377115.1 Bacteroidota bacterium
GAAGATTTTCCTGCACCACCAGTTCCAGTAATTCCCAAAACAGGAACTTTGGATTCGTTTGCTTTTTTATCAATTTCAGTAAGGGTTGAAGCAATTTCTTCTGGAAAATTTTCAACCGCAGAAATCAATTTTGAAATAGCTTTACAATCTTGTTTCTCAATTTCACTTACTAAAACGTTTTGCTTTTCGCCTCGAGTAAAATCAGATTTTTCCATTACATCGTTGATCATTCCTTGCAATCCAAGTTCTCTTCCGTCATCAGGCGAATAAATTCTGGTAATTCCATAATTCTCCAGTTCTGCAATTTCATCTGGAAGAATAACACCACCACCACCACCAAAAATCTTGATATCTCCAAATCCTTTTTCTTTGAGCATATCATACATGTATTTGAAGAATTCAATATGACCGCCCTGATAGGAAGTTACAGCAATTGCTTGAACATCTTCTTGAACAGCACAATCAACAATTTCCTGAACCGAACGATTGTGTCCAAGGTGAATAACTTCAGCACCAGTGGATTGAATAATTCTGCGCATTACATTGATTGATGCATCATGTCCATCAAAAAGGGCTGCTGCCGTAACAATTCGAATATGATTTTTTGGTTTGTAAATATTGGGGTTTATCATAGTGTTTTCTGAAAGCTTTAATAAATCTAGTAATAATACAAAATGATTAATAGTCTTTTATTTATACAAAAAGGAGCAAAATGTTTTATGCTCCTTTTTGTAAATAATATTCATAATAAAAACGAATTAAAATGAATGATCATCATTGATATAATCATACATTTCAGACGCATTTTTATTCAGAGGATCAATATCTAAAACAAGTTTAAATTGTTCCTTTGCTTTTTCATAATTATACATTTTCATGTAAACTCTGCCTAAGTGATAGCGAGCTGATACGTGAAGACTGTTTTCTTCCAAAAGTTTCTCGAAATGAGGAAGCGCTTCTTCGTACTTTCCTGAAGATTTTAAAGATACACCCATATAATAGTCAGCAATGGTAGTTTCAGGACATAGTTCAAGTAATTTTCTGTATGTCGCAATACTATTTTCTTCCTGACCCATGTGATAATAGCTCAAACCTAGCCAAATATAAGTCATTGGCATTGCCTTTCCTGATGCGATAACTCTTTTAAACATTTCCACTGCTGGAGAAAAATGAGTAAATCTATAATAAGCAACTCCAAGTCTGTATAAAACAAAAAGACTATCTGGTTTGATTGACAAAACTTTTTCGTAGGTTTCAATACATTTTGTCATTTCACTTTGGATGTAGTAGATACTTGCTAACTCCATCAAAAGGTGAGTGTTTTCTGGTTCTTCTTTCAGGTATTTTTCAAAAATATCAACAGCATCTTGTAAATCTCCTTCTAATACATGAGAATAGGCTTCTTCTAAGCGAGGATCGATAAACTGGTTCATTTTTTTAGATTTTAGTAATTATTTATAAAGTTTTAAAATTTGCAATCAAATCATCTGCGAATTCAGAACATTTTAATAAAGTAGCACCATCCATTTGTCTTTCGAAATCATAAGTTACTTTTTTGTTTTCGATTGATTTTGCTAATGATTTGTAAATTGCATCAGCAACGCCTTGCCATCCGAAATATTCGAACATCAATGCTCCAGAAAGAATAACCGATCCTGGATTTACTTTATCTAAACCAGCATATTTTGGAGCAGTACCGTGAGTTGCTTCAAAAATAGCGTGTCCTGTTTCATAATTAATGTTAGCACCTGGAGCAATACCAATACCACCAACTTGAGCAGCAAGAGCATCTGATAAATAATCTCCGTTTAAGTTTAGAGTAGCAACCACATCAAATTCATTTGCACGTGTCAAAACTTGTTGTAATGTAATATCAGCAATACTATCTTTTAACATTAATTTGTTTTTCCATTGTCCATTACCGTGAGTTGGCATTAATTTCAAATACATTTCAACTTCAGCAGTAATTTCTTGTTTTTGTTTTTCAGTCATCATGTAGAAACCTGGTTCTATCATTTTTGCATTATCTTCAACTGATAAATTTGCATTTTTATCTTTATTGTCGATAACCCAACTTTCGCGTTCTGTAATTACGAAGTTTCTATATTCAGTAACACCAAGTTCATAACTCCAGCTTTTAAATGAGCCTTCAGTATATTTCATGATATTTCCTTTATGAACAAAGGTAACAGACTTTTTCTTGTTATCCAAAGCATATTTTATTGCAGCACGAGTTAAACGTGTCGAACCTTCTTTAGAAACTGGTTTTATTCCAATACTTGATGTTTCTGGGAAACGGATTTTATTAACACCCATTTCATTTTGTAAGAAATCGATTACTTTTTTAACTTCTGGACTTCCACATTGCCATTCGATACCAGCGTAAATGTCTTCAGTGTTTTCTCTGAAAATAACCATGTCAACTTTCTCTGGATGTTTTACTGGACTAGGAACTCCTGCAAAATATTTAACAGGGCGTAAGCATACGTATAAATCTAAAATTTGACGTAAAGCAACGTTTAGTGAACGAATTCCACCACCAATGGGAGTTGTTAATGGTCCTTTAATTCCAACTAAATATTCTCTAAATGCATCAAGAGTTTCGTCTGGTAACCAAGAACCGGTTGCATTAAAAGCTTTTTCTCCTGCCAATACTTCTTTCCAAGCAATTTTTTTTGTTCCACCATAAACATGTTCAACAGCTGCATCAAATACTCTTACTGATGCTGCCCAGATATCTGGACCAGTTCCATCACCTTCAATGAAAGGAACTATGGGACAATTTGGAACAACTAATTTTCCATTTTCAATTTTGATTTTTTCTTCTAACATAGTGAAATTTGGTTTTTTTATTTATTAATTATTAATTGGTTTTAAATCGAAAGATACCCCAAGCCTTTTGCCATCTGCAATCATTTCTTCGTAAACAGGTTTGATAAGGGGTATGCCATTTTCTAAATTGAATTTTTCTAGTTCAAATTCCTTTTCTCCGGCAATAAAAATTGTCTCGTTATTGCCAGCTTTTGGCGTGTTCTTAATATCCTGAATCATCGCATCCATTTGTGTTTTGAAATCCAAAATTGGTCTGAATGAATCCACATTCATTGCCATGAAAAAATGAGAAACACCAGCAGATTCCGAACTGTTTGGAGCGCCAATTTGCGAGAAAAAAATGCCTCCAGAAAGGGCTGAACATAAAATCTCTACCAACATTGCCAAGCCATAACCTTTATAACCCGAAGTTATTTCTGTTCCTCCAAGTGGGAGCAAAGCTCCTTTTTTTCTGGGAACAATATCATTCGGATTTTCAGTAGTATTGCCATTTTCGTCAATAGCCCAGCCATTTGGAATCTCAACGTTTTTCTTTTTAGCGATTTCAACTTTTCCATATGAAACAGCAGAAGTTGCCATATCTAAAACGTAAGGATATTCATGAAGTGAAGGAACTGCAACGCTGATAGGATTGGTTCCTAAAACAGATTTTTTTCCATAAGTTGGCACAATCCACGATTGAGAATTGGTCATGCAAATTCCAATCATATTGTGTTCAAGCGCCATCATTGAATAATAACCTGCAATTCCAAAATGATTGCTGTTTTTTACCGTAACCGAAGCCATTCCAAATTCTTTTGCCTTTTTAATACAAAGATTCATGGCATAATAAGAATTTACCTGTCCACTTCCTTTTTGTCCATCAATCAAAGCCGTTGTTGGACTTTCACTAATTATTTTTGCTGGAATTGTAGGATTGAAAAACTGTTTGGTGCTATAATAAGCCACCAACCGCTGTAATCCGTGTGATTCAACTCCTCTCAAATCTGCAGATATAAAAACATTGGAAATAATCTTTGCATCTTCGGCTGATGCACCGAGTTTCGATAAATACTTTTCAACAAAGTTTACCAGGTCTTCCTTTTTAAATCTGAGAATTTGATTCACAATAAATTTGTGATTTAAATTTGGTTCTTTTTTCTGATTAAGTTCAATGCACTACCAGCTTTAAACCAAGCAATTTGAGAATCGTTGTAAGTATGATTAACAAAAATACTTTCCTTGGTGCCATCAGCATGGTTCAAAACAATTTCTAATTGTTTACCAGCAGCAAATTGATTTAAACCAACAATGTCGAGTTTATCGTTTTCTCTGATTTTGTCGTAATCATTTTTATCAGAGAATACAAGACCTAACATTCCTTGTTTTTTAAGATTGGTTTCGTGGATACGGGCAAATGATTTTACCAAAACGGCTTTTACATTTAAAAACCTTGGTTCCATTGCAGCGTGCTCGCGTGATGAACCTTCGCCATAATTTTCTTCACCAATAACAATAGAACCAATTCCAGCAGCTTTGTACTCTCTTGCAACAGCAGGAACTGCATCGTATTGACCATTCAATTGGTTTAAAATTTTATTTGCCTGATCGTTAAAAGAATTTACAGCACTGATTAAAAAGTTGTTTGAAATATTATCCAAATGACCTCTGTAAGTTAACCAGGTACCTGCCATTGAAATATGGTCGGTAGTACATTTTCCTTTTACTTTTATTAAAAGTGGTAAGCCCAAATAATCGTTGCCGTCCCATTCTTTGAATGATTCCAAAAGTTGCAATCTATCAGATGTTGGAGAAACTTTTACCTCAACTTTGCTACCATCTAAAGCTGGAGCTTGATATCCGATATCAATAGTGGTTGAAAAACCAGCCGGTGGAAAATCAATTCCTTGTGGTGGAGCTAATTTTACTGCAATTCCGTCGGCATTGATTAAGGTATCTGTAATTGGATTGAAAGTCAAATCTCCAGCAATTGCCAAAGCTGTAACCATTTCTGGAGAAGCAACAAATGCGTGAGTATTTGGATTTCCATCAACACGTTTCACGAAATTTCTGTTGAAAGAATGAACAACGGTATTCACTTCTTTTTTGTCTGCGCCTTCGCGATCCCATTGCCCTATGCAAGGTCCGCAAGCGTTTGCAAATATTTTTCCGCCAATTTTATCGAAAGTTTCGAAATAACCATCACGTTCTGCAACAAAACGAATTTGTTCCGAACCTGGATTGATAGCGTATTCTGCTTTAGCAGTTAATTTTTTTTCAACGGCATCTTTAACGATAGAAGCTGCACGAGAAATATCTTCGTAAGAAGAATTGGTACAAGAACCAATTAAACCAACTTCAACTTTTTTAGGCCAGCCGTTTTTCTCAACCAATTCTTTCATTTTTGAAATTGGAGTTGCTAAGTCTGGAGTAAATGGACCGTTCAAATGTGGTTCCAATTCTGATAAATTGATTTCGATAATTTGGTGATAATATTTTTCTGGATCAGCATAAACTTCAGGATCTGCAGTTAAATAGCTGCTGATTCCGTTTGCCAAATCAGCAACTTCAGCTCTACCAGTAACTCTTAAATATTTTTCCATTGCTTCGTCGTATGCGAAAACAGAACAAGTTGCTCCAATTTCAGCACCCATATTGCAAATGGTTCCTTTTCCTGTTGCAGAAAGAGAAGCTGCACCTTCACCAAAATATTCAACAATGCAACCAGTACCGCCTTTTACAGACAAAATACCGGCAACTTTTAAAATAACGTCTTTAGCAGAAGTCCAACCATTTAGTTTTCCGGTTAATTTAACACCGATAATTTTTGGAAATTTAAGTTCCCACGACATACCGGCCATAACGTCAACAGCATCAGCACCACCAACACCAATTGCAATCATTCCCAATCCACCAGCGTTAACTGTGTGTGAGTCGGTTCCAATCATCATTCCACCAGGGAATGCATAGTTTTCCAAAACAATTTGGTGGATAATTCCAGCACCTGGTTTCCAGAAATCGATATGGTATTTATTACAAACAGAACTTAAAAAATCATAAACTTCTTTATTGGTATAATTGGCGGTTTCCATATCTTCGGCAGCACCAATTTTCGCCATAATTAAATGGTCGCAATGTACTGAAGAAGGAACTGCAGCACTTGATTTTCCAGACATCATAAATTGCAATAATGCCATTTGAGCAGTTGCATCTTGCATCGCAACTCTGTCAGGAAGAAAATCAACATAATCTACTCCATGAGCAAATGTTTGAGAATTATTTTTATCACAATGGTGAGCATATAAATATTTTTCACACAAAGTTAAAGGACGTCCAAGATTTTTTCTAGCATTATCAATGCGGGTAGGTAGTTCAGCGTATACCTTTTTAATCATTTCAATATCAAACAACATTTTCTTTTTCTTTTTAAATTATAGGATTGGTTCGTTTTCTTTCAATTTACAAATATAAATAAAAAAACTGAAATCAAAAAATTATATCTAATAAATCACCATAAATACCAATGACTTAGAACGAAAGTACCTTCGGTTTTTTTATGCAAAAAAAAAGAGCCAACTGGCTCCTTTTTTATTTTATTTATTCAAATCACAAATTTTACAAAGGAATATTTCCATGTTTTTTTGGAGGATTAGAAAGGGTTTTATTTTGTGTCATTTCTAATGCCTGTATTAATTTAAAACGTGTTTGTTTTGGAAGAATAATTTCGTCAATAAAACCTAATTCGGCTGCTTGGTAAGGATTTGCGAATCTGTCTTTATAATCAGCTAAAGCTTTAGCTTTAGAATCAGCATCTGCTGATCTGTAAAGAACATTTACTGCTCCTTCAGAACCCATTACTGCAATTTCTGCTGCTGGATAAGCAAAATTAACATCACCGCCAATATGCTTGCTCGACATAACGCAATATGCACCACCATAGGCTTTTCTTGTGATTACAGTAATTTTTGGAACGGTTGCTTCAGCATAAGCATATAATAATTTTGCTCCATGTCTGATTAATCCCAAATGTTCCTGACTGGTTCCTGGTAAAAATCCTGGCACATCTTCAAAAGTAATTAATGGAATATTGAATGCATCACAAAATCTAACAAATCTGGCAGCTTTAATAGAAGCATCCACATCCAGAACACCAGCCAAAATAGAAGGTTGATTTGCAACAATACCAACAGCTTTTCCACCAAGATAAGCGTAGCCAACAACAATATTTTCTGCGAAATATGGATTTACTTCGAAGAAATAATTATCATCAACAACAGTTGTGATTAATTCTTTGATATCGTATGGTTTGTTTGGATCGTCTGGAATAAGCGTTTGTAATTTTTCGTCCTCTCTTCTAACATCATCAATATTTGGACGCAAAGGCGAATCTTCCATATTGTTTGAAGGGATGAATTGTAATAATTCACGAACCATCATCAAAGTTGATTCTTCATTATCTCCCATAAATTGGGCAACTCCTGTAATTGAATTATGAGTTAAAGCTCCACCCAATTCTTCTTTGGTAACATCTTCATGAGTAACTGTTTTAACAACATCGGGTCCAGTTACGAACATATGACTTTTCTCTTTTACCATAAAGATAAAGTCGGTTAATGCTGGCGAATAAACTGCTCCACCGGCACATGGTCCCATAATTACTGAAATTTGAGGAATAACTCCTGATGACATTACATTCGAGTAGAAAATATCAGCATAACCTCCTAAACTAGCAACTCCTTCTTGAATTCTTGCTCCACCAGAATCATTAATCGCAATTAATGGTGCACCATTTTTAATGGCTAGTTTTTGAAGTTTAATAATTTTATCAGCATTTGTACGACTTAATGATCCACCAAAAACAGTAAAATCAAAAGAGAAAACATAAATTAATCTTCCATCAATTTTACCATAACCAGAAACTACGCCGTCTCCAGGTATTTTGGTTTTTTCCATGCCAAAATCAGTGCACTTATGAGAAACAAATTTATCTAATTCAACAAAAGTGTTATTATCAACAAGAATATTGATTCTTTCTCTTGCAGTTAGTTTTCCACTATCATGTTGTTTTTGAATTTTGTCTTCTCCACCACCAATTTCAGCAAGTTTGCTGCGTTTTTCAAAATCTAAATATTTTTGTTCCGTTAAGGTTAATTCTTTTTCAGGTTGTTTTGCAACAGATTTTTTTTCTTTAACTGCAGCAACAACTTTTGCAGCAACTTTTTTTGTTGTTGAATTTTTGGTATTTGTATTTGACTTTTTTTGCATATTAAAAATTATATATAAAATTTTTATTCAATAACGATTAATGTTTGTTTTCCTTCAATATTGTCGCCTTCGCTAACAAGAATTTCTTTGATTATACAATCGCGTTTCACTTTGTATTCGCTCTGCATTTTCATTGCTTCAACAATAATAACAGTTTGACCAAGTTTTGCTTCATCGCCAACTTTCACTGGAATTTTTACAATTTTTCCGTGCATTGGAGAGAAAATTCTGGTTTGATTTTCATCAGAATCGTCAACTTTTCTGCTCTTCATGTATTTTGATTGAATATCAACAATCTCAACAGGGAAAAAGTTATACAAAGTGTTTACCATATAGTGTTTTCCGGACTCACCGCGTGTTAATTCAACATTATATGATTTGTTATCAGAAATAATAGAATAAACGCCATTTTCAACCATAACGATGTCAACTTCATAGTTAACTCCGTCAATTGCAATTTGAACCTTATTTCCTTCTTTACTAATTAATTCAACGCAGGCAGTACGTTCTCCAACCTGAATGTCAAGTTCCATATATTTTGTTTTAAATTATATTCTTAAAAGTCCTTTTTTCTTTCCAAAATCTTTCCATTTGTTCATGGCTTGATTTTCGGCTCCCAAACTAACAGTTTTGTTTTCTTCGAGATTCAATACATAATCAATATAAGCTGCAATAATGGCAACATCTTCAGTCATTTTTTTGCTTACTTTAATTGGCTCCATTAATTTATCCATGTTTTTCTCAATGAAATGGGTATCGTATTTTCCGCTTTTGAAAGTTTCATCTTTCATGATACCTCTTAAGAAACCAATATTGTTTTTTATTCCAACCAATTTGTATTCGTAAAGAACTCGTTTCATTCTTTCAATTGCATATTCTCTGGTACTTGCCCAAACAATAATCTTTGATACCATTGGATCATAGTGTATTGGAATTTCGTAACCATCATAAATATAACTGTCAACTCTAACACCAAGGCCGTTTGGTTCCGTAATATGTTTAATCAAGCCAGGGCTTGGCATAAAATTATTGGTAGGATCTTCAGCACAAATTCTGCATTCTATTGAATGACCGCGTTGCAAAACATCTTTTTGTTTAATTTTAAGCTTTTCTCCATTTGCAACTTTGATTTGTTCCTTAACAAGGTCAAGTCCTAGAACCATTTCTGTAATGGCGTGCTCCACCTGCAAACGAGTATTCATTTCTAGGAAATAGAAATTCCTATTGTTATCTGCCAAAAATTCAATTGTTCCAGCACCTTCATATTTTACGGATTTTGCTGCTTTAATAGCAACCTGACCCATTGCTTTTCTCATTTTATCGGTCATCAATGGAGAAGGAGTTTCCTCAATAAGTTTTTGATGACGACGTTGTATTGAACATTCTCTTTCGCAAAGGTGAATTACGTTACCGTGTTTGTCTCCTAAAACCTGAAATTCAATATGGTGAGGAGATTCGATGTATTTTTCCATGTAAACAGCATCGTTTCCAAAAGAAGAACGTGCCTCAGATTTTGCAGCACAAATTGCTTCCCAAAGATCTTCTGACTTTTGAACCAAACGCATTCCTTTACCACCGCCACCAGCAGTAGCTTTCACCATAATTGGGAAACCTATTTTTTTTGCAATTTTTAATGCTTCAGCCTCTGTTGTTGTTTGCTCTTTTGTTCCAGGAACTACAGGAACTCCAGCTTTTATCATTGCAATTCTGGCTGTAATTTTATCTCCCATTGCTCTAATTGAAGACGCTTTTGGGCCTATGAAAATAATTCCTTCTTTTTCGCATCTTTCGGCAAATTCAGCATTTTCTGATAAGAAGCCATAGCCAGGATGGATTGCATCTGCGCCAGATTTTTTAGCTGCATCAATAATATTGTCAATTACAAGGTAACTTTGACTGGAAGGTGCTGGGCCAATAAAATAAGCTTCATCAGCATAACTAACATGCTTGGAAGTTCTGTCGGCTTCAGAATAAACTGCAACAGTTTTGATTCCCATTTCACGACTCGATCTCATTACTCTCACAGCAATTTCTCCTCGATTGGCGATAAGAATTTTTTTTATCATAAATTATTTGTTAAATGTTCTGCATTAAAAGGACTATTAAATGGTTTTTTACCAAAAAACACATATTAACGCCAATTTAGTTAAAGTAAAATTTTCAGGGCACAAATATACGTTAAAATTTTCAAGTGAACCACCTAACCTTTTGCAATTTTGACTATTAGAATACTATAAATATTATAGCAAACCCTTGTTTTTACTGACTTACAAAAAGTATTTTAATTAAATTATTCATTTAAATTAAATTTGTTAAAATTTGTTAAGTTAATGCCGTATTTGATTTTTTTAAAATGTTAAGAGCTTCTTCAATATGCTGTTTAGCTTGAAACTGAGAATTGAACACATATGTTATTGTTCCAGATTTGTCAATAATGTAAGTAACCCGTCCTGGCAATAAACCAAACATATTGGTTGGAACTCCAAAAAGTTTTCTGACTTTATTTTGGGAATCACTAAGCAAAGTGAACGATAATCTGTGTTTTTCAGCAAAGCGTTGATGACTTTCAACCGATTGAGCGCTAATTCCAATTACAATTGCATCATAATTTGTAAATTCTTCAAAATGGTCGCGAAAAGAACAAGCTTCTGCAGTGCAACCAGGTGTGTCATCTTTTGGGTAGAAATAAACAACAATATTTTTATTTCCAAGAACGGTATCTATCTCAAACATATTTCCATTTTGATCGTGAAGTGAGAATAATGGAATTTTTGATCCAACAGTTAATTTTGTCATAATATAAAAGTTATATGGAAATTTAAATTTAAGCAATTTTTTTGAATTGGATATAATTTTTTTGTCCTTTTTATTTTGCGTTTACAATTAGGATTTCTTGATAGTATGGAATGCATATAGATGGGATCATTGATAAATAATTGGAAATACATTTGGTATTTAACAACTTTTATTTTAAATTTGTCTAAATAAAGATAGGGTGAAAATATTATTGATTTTTTTTGATGAATTTTTTATTATTCTAAAAACATCTAAAACGATTTAAATAAAAAAACAATTTATTTAACATTAAAAACAATTTAAGCGTCTATATTTTTTATCATATGTTAAAAATTGTTATATTTGCCAAATCTTAAAACTAAATTTATTTATTAATTAAATTATGCTTATGAAAATTACAAAAACAATTCCTGTTTTAATCATAGCGGTATTCCTTTCCGGGCTCTCTGTTCGTGGACAATCACTTGAACGAACAGCAATAAGTTCAGCAGGAGGTTCCTATTATGATGGAGTAAATTTTGAGGTTGATTATAGCCTCGGAGAATTTGCTATTATGACTCTTGGTAATACAAATAACAATCTTACCCAAGGTTTTATGCAACCTTTTGTTGATATAGGTGTTAATATTATGGAGAATTTAGATAATGGAATTTCAATTTCTTATTATCCAAACCCAACCTCTAATAATTTAACATTAAATATTTCCAATTCTGAGAATAGAGAATTTAATATTGGCTTGTATGATTTATTAGGACAATGTTTAATTCAAAAAACAGCAGTATCTAATTTTGATGGAGTTTCTAATTTAGAAATTGACATGAAAAATCTGGCTGTAGGAAATTATTACTTAAGAATAATTAGTGGAAATGATTTTATCAAAAGTTTTAAAGTTTTAAAAATTAACAATTAAAAATATATATTATGAAAAGAATATTGACGTTTTCAATAGCGCTATTATTATCAACCCAAATATTTTCGCAGGCCCCTGAAATGTTTAATTATCAGGCGGTTTGTAGAACAAGCACAGGTGTAATTATTGCAAACCAACCTGTTGCATTTTTATTAACTATTCACGACCTTACAGCATCAGGTAGTGTTTTGTATTCTGAAAGACAAACTGCTACCACCAATGCATTTGGTTTAGTAAACCTTCAAGTTGGTAGTGGAATTATTCAGTCAGGAGTATTTGCTTCAATTCCTTGGGGAACTGGTTCTAAATTTTTAGAAGTTGGCTTAGATGCTTCTGGTGGAACAACTTATGTTGCAATCGGAACTCCTCAATTATTGAGTGTACCTTATGCAATGTATGCAAATCAATCTGGTACGGGTGGTGCAACTGGTCCGACTGGTCCTCAAGGGATTCCTGGAAATGATGGTGCTGCTGGTATTCAAGGCCCAACTGGTCCTCAAGGTTTAACAGGAAATGATGGAGCTCCTGGTATTCCTGGAAATGATGGTGCTGTGGGTCCTCAAGGTCCAACAGGGGCTGCAGGAATCGATGGTTCTGTTGGAGCTCAAGGGCCAACTGGTCCTACTGGCGCTATTGGTCCTCAAGGCCCAATGGGTGTTCAAGGTTTACCAGGAAATGATGGTGCTGTGGGTCCTCAAGGTCCAACAGGGGCTGCAGGAAGCAATGGTTCTGTTGGAGCTCAGGGTCCAATTGGCCCAACTGGCCTTACTGGCCCAATTGGCGCTACCGGAGCCACTGGTGCTGCTGGCGCAATTGGTCTTACTGGTCCAATTGGTCCAACTGGATTCCTTGGCAGTGGTACTTCTGCTGGTAACACCTCGTTTTGGGATGGAACCAACTGGATTCTAAACAATAGCAATATTTTTAATAATGGAGGAAACGTTGGTATTGGAACAGTAACTCCTGGCACAAAATTAGAAATTAATGGACAGATTAAAATTACTGGCGGAACTCCAGGAGCTGGAAAAGTGTTAAGTTCAGATGCCACTGGTTTGGCTTCTTGGACGACTCCTGCTACAGTACCAACTGTTAGTGGAACCACCAATTATATTTCAAAATTTACTGCAGCAAATGCAATTGGAAATTCATTGATGCAAGACAATGGAACAAGTCTTAGTATTGGGACAATATCACCATCTGTTATCTATCAATTATATGCATATCGTCAGCAATTAACTGTAAATGGTGATGGTCAAGCTACCTTATATGGATACCGTACAAGAGACAGTCAAAATGATGGTATCAGTTATGCCCAAATAAGTGCAAATTCTGCAACTACTGGTTTCAATTTTTGGGGAGATGTTTATACATTTGGAGTTGCTGGATGGAATTACAATGATTATAACCGTTGTGGTGGTACATTTGGTGCTGATGTAAATGGAGCATATTGGGGTTCTTTAGGATACAGATCAAGTGGCCTTTTAAATTATGGGGTATATGGTTCTGCGGCTTATGCAAACGGCGCAGGAAAAGTTGTTGGTGGAACAACTGTTCCAAACGGTATAGGTGGCGGTTTCTATGGCGATTTATTTGGTGCTGATATTCATGGTAGTATTTATGGAACTTATACAGAAGGTGGTAATTACGGATTATACTCAAATGGAAATATCTATACCAATTCATTAAATATACAATTGCAAGAAGTAAACAATCAGTCAACTCAAAAATCTAGCAGCGCTGCTAATAATATGGCTGTTCTTTACACAAATGTTTCTACAGATGTTACTGTTCAAACTGCAGGAACTGCAAAAATGGTTAATGGAACTTGTCAAATTTCATTTGATAAAACTTTCAGCAGTGTTATTTCTTCTCAAATCCCATTAGTAGTTACCGTTACTCCAACAGGTAATTCAAATGGTGTTTATGTTTCTGAAGTTAACTCAAATGGTTTTACTGTTAGAGAAAATAACAATGGAACAAGTAATGTTAATGTTTCTTTTATCGTAATGGGCCGTCGTGCTGGTTACGAAAATCCTCTACTTCCTGCTGAAGTTATTTCAAAGGATTATACTTCTAAAATTGCTCGTGGTTTACATAATGATGGTGATAAATCAACCGATGGCGAAGGTTTGTATTTTGAAAATGGACAATTAAAAGTAGGTGTTCACCCATCAAACGTTCCAGATTTAAGTAAAAAACCAAAAGAGGTTTTAAATCAAAACCAAAATTCAAACTAAGGCTCTATTTTACAATAAAAAATCCCGATTGCTTGGCAGTCGGGATTTTTTTATTTGAAGACTTTTTTATGGAAGGTCTAATTTTTTCACTTCGCCTGTAGGAGTGATAATCATATAACTGTTTTTACTTTTCACTTCTGGTTTGTCGAGTGTATATTTCACTTGAATGGTGTAAACATATTGAACAACTGGTTCTAAAATTCCTGGATTTACAATAATGTCATAACGATTATAAGGAACCTGATCATAAGCTACCGTTTTGGGTTTTCTAATCTTCGTAACACCAGAGTTTTTTTTCACTGCTTCCAAAGATTGAGTAACAAAAGCATCATAGTCTGGATATTGTGTTTCTGGATAGATGGCATAAGATGATTCACGAAGAATTTGAAATTTATCACTTAAAACGAGATTGAGTTTTTTGAATGATGCCATTTTTTTATTCAAACATGCAACAGATTTATTTCTCAAGGAATCATAAACAGCTTCTGTATTATCAACAAAAAAGTCAAGCTTAACCAAATCATAAATTTCATTTTTTGCTGCGAGCGTCACCATGTCATCAACCTTATTGATATCTTTAAACGTTACATGAATATTTTTCTGCATCTCAAATCCTGTTGGAACTTCATTGTAGGTTTTGCTGAAAAACTTTTTCTCCATTTCAAATTCAAAAGTAGGAACCAAATAAATCATATCAACATAAATGTCTTTTTCATTAACTCCCATTTGTTTTAGAGAAGTAGTGAATGCATCAATTCTAGAATTAATTAATTCATCAGTTTTTGCAGCGGATTCGCCAATTTGTGTAATGTTAAAAACTGCAAGAAAACGATCTGCTTTCATGTTCATTAATGAACGAACTTCAAGAACAACTTCGTTATTGTTAGAATAATATGCATTTCCAATGTTTCCATTTTTGGCATAATCTTCTTGAAAATCACCTTTTTGATAAAAGTTTTGTGTCGCATTATTATCTAACGCTCTTACATTATAATTTTCGTTTGATTTACTTTTAAATTGTTTCTGATTTCCGTTTCTTTGAGAGTAGCCGTCATTGGCATAGCATAAAGCAGCCAAAGCACAAGTAATTAAAAATAGTCTTTTCATAGCATTTGTTTTTACGTAATTAAAAAAATAGACTGACCATTAATTGAGGCCAGTCTATAATAAAATTGTTTATTTCTTTATTATGGCAGAGAATTAAGATATGCAATTTCTGCTGCTGTTAATGTTAAACCATAATCTGTAACATTCCAAACGGTTGTTTGAATTTGATATTCTTGACCAATTGGAGCTTGTTTTGTTGACATGATAGTGGTTATCTGGTTTAATTCAGGATTATTGGTTATAGGCCCAATATAGTAGATAGCAGCATAGCTACTTGGCGCTAGAGTATGATTCAAACAATACGCTTGAATACATGCAAAAGCAGTATCATGAGAAGGAACAGGAATCTCTACATCTTGCAATATATAACCTTTTTGATAAGTTCCTAAATGGCTATGAAGATCTAATGAATCAACAAAAATTAATCCTCCGGGAATTGTAACGTTGATAGGTTGCGAAGAAGAATTATAAAATTTGATATATAAATCTACGTAAGTTCCAGTTCCGTAGGTAACCCAGGTTTTGCTGTGTTCGTAATATGGGAAAGATCCTGTATAGGTATTTTTATCTATTACTTTTTTAAATGGAATACCTCCTCTGATATCACCAACAATAGAAATATATTTTGGAAGTTCGAATTGTTTACCTGATGGAACTCCAGGATTTTGACCAAGGCCAGAAAGTGTATTTACAGTTGTTGGATTGGCTGCAGCCTCCGTTTTGTCTTTTTTGCAGGAGCTAAAAGCAATTGTTGTTGCAAATATTAGCATCAAAAAGAAATAGTTTTTTGTTTTCATAAGAGTTTATTTTTAAATAAAATTTGATTTACATGTTTAAAATAAAGTATTCTAATAAATGTTGTATATCATTACTAATAACGCCCTGTGGTTTGTTATGGAAAGTAGTAAAATAAATTACCCCTCCATTTGTTCCACCGCTGTTGCAAGAACCTAAATAATCGCCATGAGCCAAATGAGCTTGTAAAGCATTAGAATTTATTGTTATGGTATGCGCGTTTCCAGGATTTCCAGGAGGAATGTGGCAAATTGTTACCCAAGTGCCATCTTTTGTAATATTCTTATACTTATTTGTTGAATTTACATACAATCTGGCTGCTAATGGACCATTTCCATTGGTTGCATCTTGAACCAATACTTCCCATGGACTTTCTATTTGTTGAATTACATCCCAACCATCTAAATCATAGGCAACATCAACATTTGTTTTTCCAAGAAAACCTTGTAAATCTGGAGCAATAACCTGAGTATTATAAAGAGTTGTGAACAATCCAATTTTGCTGGTACACAAAGTACTATCTTCAATAAAACCGCCTATCATTCCAGTTGCACATGATGTTTTAGCATGTCCAGATAATTTATGCCCTGAAGTTTTCATATTTCCATCTCCAGTTAAATATTCAACTGCCCAATCAGAAGCATATAAACAACCTCCACCATCAACATAATCTTTTAAGTTTTGATATTTTTGTGCATCCATTAAACCACTTTTTCCACAATTAAGAAAAATTGCACCAAAGGTTTGCATAAGTGTTAAATTACTTAAATCAGCCACTGTAATTGGGGTTGCTGTATATCCCAATGAATCAATAATAATTGATTGAATATCATCATACAAACCTGTAATGTAAGCAAGGTTTACTGATTGGGTTAAAAGAAGTGTGTTGGCAGGCACTTGAACTGTTCCGTTTTCTGGGATTACCACAGAATATTGTGCTCTAAAAATTCTACCACTGCCCGATTGCACATTTAAAACTTGGGTTCCTGCTGGAGCTGATAAAGAAAAAACACCTTCTCTATTGCTTTGAGTGAAGTAAATTTCGCCACCACTATCTACAAAAATATTGGCATTGGGTATTGCGGTGGTGCCATTCGCTGCAGTTACTTTTCCTGTAACAGTTCCCATCGGAATGGTTGTGGTTGGATCTTCTGTTGTTGGTTTGTCTTTCTTACAAGATACAACAAAAAATGAAAGGGAAGCAATTAACAAAGAAAAAATAAGTATTGATTTTTTCATAAGAATTGAAATTTATTTAAAATTAATAATGATAATTGTTTGATTATGAATTAACTTAAAAATTACGTGGGTAAATATAGTGTTAATTATAGATAAATGCAAGTAAATGAAATGTTTTTTTTGGAGTCTTATTCTCTTTTGTTTCCAAAGAGAATCTGGATATACATTTTTTAATGGAGATGTTTCTATTAAAATAAATAACGTAAACTGAGAATAAAACGCTAATTAAATGAGGTCATCCATAAATTTTCTGTTTTTTATTGGACTTTTTTTATAGTCAGTCACCGAAACCCCAGTTATGGTTTTAAATTGATTGGAAAGATATTGAACGCTGCTATAGCCCATCATATAAGATATTTCGCTTAATGTTAAATTGTCGAATTCAATCATTTCTTTTACCTTCTCAATTTTGTGGGCAATAATATACTTTTCTAAAGTGGTGTTTTCGTGCTTCGAAAAAACTGATGATAAGTGCTGGTAGGTATAACCCAATTTTTCAATTAAATAATCCGAATTTCTAATCAATGAATTGGCATTATTGTAATAATGGATTAATTCAATAACAGCCAGCTTAATTTGCTCTGCAAGAATTTTTTCTTTGTCAACTAAAAGTTCGAAACCACATTCAACAATTACATCTTCAATTTGTTTTAAATCGATTTTTGATGGATCATAAGCAATTATCGCCTCTCCCAAAATCATCTTTTCAATAACAACTCCAATTTTACCCAAATCTTCAGTCAAAACTCTAATACAGCACTTGCAGACCATATTTTTAATAAGGAGCTTGGTGGTAATATGAGTAGGCAAAGGATTGCTCATGGAATCTTTTCGTGTTTAACCCGTAAAAATACAATTTTTATGGAAATAATTTTAATGAAAAATAAAAGATTATCCTGAATTTGATTTTTTTTGGTAGGTTTGTAATTGGATAAATTAACAAATGGAAGCTAATTTTTATTGTAAAGACTTATTTAATTACAGCCGTTTTCAAACACGCGTTGTAAAAATTGGAGATTTAAATTTGGGTGGAAATTATCCAATCCGGATTCAATCTATGACCAATACCAATACTTTGAATACTTTCCAGACCATTGAACAATCTAAAACTTTAATCAATGCTGGCTGCGAATTGGTAAGAATTACCACACCAGGCATGAAAGAAGCAGAGAATTTGCTAATAATAAAAAAGGAACTCAACAAACAAGGTTTTAATGCTCCAATAATTGCTGATGTTCATTTCAATCCACAAGTGGCCGAATTTTTGGCTCATCATATTGAAAAAGTTCGCATCAATCCTGGTAATTATGCCGATAAAAAATCTTTTAAGAAAATAGATTTTACTGAAACAGAATACATGGCCGAAATAGAACGAATCTATGCTCGTTTTAGCCCATTGGTAAAAATTTGCAAAGAACAAGGAACAGCAATGCGAATTGGTGTAAACCATGGTTCCTTGTCCGATAGAATTCTCAGCCATTACGGCGATACACCAGCAGGAATGGTGGAATCGGCAATTGAGTTCATTAAAATTTGTGAAGATTTAAATTTTCACAATCTCGTGCTTTCTATGAAATCGAGCAATGTGCAAGTAATGATTGTTGCTTACAGAATGTTGGTTGCAAAAATGAAAGAACTTCAGATGAATTATCCTTTGCATTTAGGTGTAACCGAAGCTGGTGACGGCGATAATGGAATTATTAAATCCGCCATTGGAATTGGTTCTTTGCTGGAAGATGGAATTGGAGATACCATCAGAGTTTCATTAACTGGAGATCCGGTACCTGAAATTCCTGTAGCAAAATTGATTGCTGAAAAATATTCCAGGAAAGAAGAAACCGCAATATTAGAAAATAGTAATTCAAAATTTTTCGATTCGTACAATTTCACTAAACGAAATAGCAATTCGCAAGAAAATATTGGTGGAAGAAATGTTCCCATCGTAATCACAAATAATTGCATTTTTAATTCGGAAATTATTCCAGATTATTTCTATGAATCTGGCAAATTAATTAATACCGACAAAAAAGAGTTTTCCTTGGTTTGTACCAAAGAATTTCTGGGAAGCAATGATGGTTTTGAGAAATTGCGCTTTTTGCCATTAGAACCCGAAAGTCTAAATTCCCTAATAATTAACCGTTTAAAAGAAAAAAGCAATATTTCTATCATACTCATTATCTCAGAATCTCAATCGGTTCATGAAATTAGAAAATTTTTCTCGGTACTTTCAAAAGAAAACATTAAAACTCCAGTTGTTCTTCAAATTAAACAAAATGCAAGCAATAGGTTGAATTTTTTAATTGAAACTTCAATAAAAGCAGGAGCAATGCTGATTGATGGCTTTTTGGATGGCATTTGGATTGATGAAGAAAATACGGTGTTGTGCAACCAAACTTCATTTTCAATTTTACAAGCTGCACGGGCACGTATTTCAAAAACAGAATACATTTCCTGTCCAACTTGCGGAAGAACTTCTTTTGATATGACCGGATTGATTGAAGAAATCAAATTAAAAACCAGCCATTTAAAAGGTTTGAAAATTGCCATTATGGGTTGCGTTGTAAACGGACCCGGCGAAATGGCCGATGCTGATT
>JACAAW010000072.1 GCA_013377115.1 Bacteroidota bacterium
CATAAAGATGGTCAACCAATTTATTTTGATGAAAGTTAGCAATATTCAATATTTTACCAAAAGTAGATTTATTTCCAATTAAGGTAATTAAAATTCTGGCTAAATCCATTGAATATAATAGATCTATCAAGTTTTCGCCAAAATTGGGGAGCGAAATAGTATTATAATTAAGTATACTATTTAGGTATGTCTGTATCCTCCCACTTCTGTCATAAGGTCCATAAATAAAGGGAAGTCGAACAATTGTGATTGGTGTTTTTTCTCTTTTGAAGGTTGAAATCCATTCCTTTTCACAAAATAGTTTATTAATGCCATATTCGCCAGAAGGATTACAATCATCATCCTCTTTAAATTCATAATTAATGCTATCAATGTATGCTGCTTTTAAATTTTTGTAAACATAAATTGTACTAATATGAAACCAATGCGAAACGTTTTCATTCACAATATTTTTCTTAATAGTTATATCTCTTGGATTAAATGCTCTTAAATCAAAAACGGCATCCCATTTTGTGCCTTCCTTAATAACATTTTGAATGTCAACTGAGTTGAACTTCCAATCAATGATATTTTTATTACTAGGCTTATTTGATCCTTTCACAACACCAACCACATCAATACTTTGTTCTTCACAAATATCACAAATTGCACGTCCAATAATTCCTCCAGCTCCTAAAATACAAATTCTCATAAATATTATTTAAGTCGATTTTCAATCAATTGGATTTCTTTCTCAACTGCTTTTGAATAATAATTATAAATTTCTTGAGCATTCAAGTTTTTTAAATTATAAGGAGGGACACATCTTCTATGATATTGTTTCCAATTAAAATTTAGGAAACTGACTTCATGTTTTTCTGGATCTTCAAAAACATGAGTACCTGGATAGTAGGATGCAATTCTACAACTAGCTTCTGAAACTAGTTGCATACTATGAACTTGTTCAATAAAATCTATAGTTTTTTTACATGTTTCTTTTGTTTCATAAGGCAATCCAACTAACCAAGAGGTTTTTACTAATGGTATATATTTATTTAAAAGAATGAGCTTTTCAAAAATATAATCATCTGACATAGATTTTCCTGAAAGTTTTCTTATATTTTCATCTCCTGATTCAATGCCTACAAGTACTTCAATAATACCAGCATCTCTAAATGCAATTAATAACTCTTCATCAACTAAATCTAATCGCAATAAAGTTTTGAAATACAAATTTGGAAATTCGTTTTTTAGAAGGTTGCACAAATTTATTGTCCATATTTTATCTTCTCCAAAATTGCTATCATATAGATAAACAAAATTGAAATCCAAGAGATTGTTATATGATAAGAGATTACTTCTAATCTGATTCAATGATAGTTGGTAGTGCCCATTCCAATATTTGCCACCTTCAATACAGAAAGAACAAGAATGTTTACAACCTCTACTTGGAAAAACGTATATTTCTTGCAATTTCAATTGTTCTTTATCTAATAAATCAAATGGAAAAATTGGATGTAAATAATTCAAATTGCTCTTTAATTGCGTCCTATATATTTTTCCATTTTTCAAGAATGTTGCATTAGGGACATTGTCCCAGCAAAATCTGTTTATTAAAATCTCATTTGCAATGGTTTGAATTCCAGATTCAGCTTCACCCCTGATTACAATATCTGCACCATCTTCTATTGCTTGAATGTCCATATATGTGACATGATGCCCACCTAATATTATCTTTGCCTCACTTTTACTTTTTAAATATTTTATTAATTCAACTGCATAAGGATATGAAATAGTTATACTTCCAATAAAAAAAGCTATGGCATCTTTAGTTATTTTAGATAAGGTAGGAATCCATTCATCTTTCTTCTCAAGCCATTCTTGATCCAAATATTCAACATTATAACCATTCTCCAATAAAAGACTCGCTAAAGTGAGTAATCCAAAATGCGGTGAATGTAGTGAAGGGTTAGGTTCTTTTAACTTTATATTATTGCTCACCTGCCAATTATGAAGTATTTTATTCCGTAAAGATTGTTGAGCATTAAACCATCTAGTCAATCTATCAGATTCAGCTTTTGAAATTTCAACTGAAATTTTTGGTGCTATAAAATAAAATTTACCTTTGTTCAAATTGGGACTGTATCTTATATTTTAATAAATTCGTGCAAATTAGTAAATAATTCGGTTAAATAATTGAAATTTTTACTTTTAATCGATTAAATTTTCATACTGGCATATTTTGAGGTATTTCGCAAACAAACCATAATGTTATTTGCCTCTTCACTTTTGTTGTTTCCTTTTTCTGTTTGTCATTTATTTAGGTATTGTCTGTGGAATTTATTTTGTGTGAATTGTTTCTGTTATCAAAAATACTAAATTTGCAGATTAAAAAAACGTTTAAAGTTTTATCTGTTGTATTAAATTGGCAACGATAATTTTTATTATCTGAATTTAGGATATTTTCTTTGATCAATGAAAAAACATTATTATTTCTAAGATTACATAAAATACTTCAAAGGAGAAATGATTATTTTATTACTTTTTCATTAATTTAAACAGAATCGTTTGTATTAATAGCTATGCCGATTAAGTGAAAAACTTAATCGGCATTTGAGAATGAATTGATTTACTAGGCAGAAAGAGAGATATCCATATAAATTTTCGCCTTTTCTGCCCATTTTTTTAATATGACAGATTCGGCACTGTTAGGACTTCTGTTGTAGTTGCCTCGTGCCTGAACAACACTACCATTTCGCATTTCAATTGTTAACAAGCGCTCGTCAAAGCCATCTTTATTTTGTTTTCGTAGAGACCAAATACTAGATCTTCCTTTTATGCATTCTTCAAAATAGCTAAAAACACAATGGTGTAAGGCACTACCTTCATTATATAACTCTTCATTTGAAAGCAATTGCACAATAATATATTTTTCAGAGAACTGTTTATATTCAAAATTTTCAATTTGAGTTGGTTCCCAACTTACTTTTTCATAATGTTTATTAAAATTCTTCTGCGCCAATTCTTGATGCCAGATTTCCATATCCCGTATTATTGTTTTTAAATTTCTTCCTTTTATTGAAAAATCATTTTTGGTTTGTTGTTCCTTACGAGAAATAATATAATCGACTATTGGACGGACCTGATTATGAAGCACATTATTTTTTATGAAGAAATCAATGACAGTTTTCCAAAAGTCAAAGTTTTTCAAGTCTCTAAATATGCCAGAACTGATGATTTCATTCGTTACTTTAGGACTTGCGCCCATGCTTAATACCTGTGCAAAAAATAAAGTACCTGCAATTCTAAAATTTCTATAAAAATTAGATTCTAGATGCAAATGGGTCTCCATTAGATAATGCACTGCCTTTTTATTCATTGTAAAAGGTATATTACTTATTCTACTTATATTATTTCCCTTTGCAACAAATTTGAACCATTCCATTTCTTCAGGGGAATAATTATAATAATTATCGATAAATACTTGAGGTATTTTAAAGTCGCCAAAAATATTATCTAATAACCAAAATTTTGCATCGCGATTTCTTTCTAACCTAATTTTTGATTTTAAATTTATTAAAGATTGAAATCGTTCTGGACACATTTTATATAAAATAAATATTCTATTAAATTCTTTTCTTCCAGCAAATAACAATACCTCTATTGCCACTGACTTCTCCATAATTTCAAGAAAAGAATTATACTCATTATTATTTAAATGTTCAACCTGTCTATTCATCAAAAACCATTCTATTAGATAATTATAAAGGTCGCAGCTCCTATAAACTGGTGAACTTGAAATTAAATCTGAATTAAGCAGTTTTGCCCATCTGAAAAATTGTTTGCATTGCTTTTGTAATACTTCTTCTACCTTATCGATTGGTAGCAGTTCCCATTTTTTTTCAAATGAAATATCGAAACTATTATCAATATACCGCCACATCATTTCTGCTGTGTTTTCAGTAATTAAAACTGAAGGAAATAATTCTGATAACACAATAAGATGTAACTTAATTGCTGTATTGGAAATTGTAAACAACCTCTTTAAAAGTAAATTCCAGAAGAGAGAGGCTAAGATAGGTTCATTAAGTTTATTGATATAATTTAAAAATGCCAATTCAAATTCTGGATTTGTTTTCCACAAACGCCATATCATTTTTGTCTGATATTCATCAAATAATGGCAGGTTTGAGTTTTTAATAACTTCAGCAAAAAACATCAGAAACCTTTTTTGATCTTTATTATTAGAGAATTCTAAGGATTTATTAAATGAAATTAAATAATCTCTTGTTTTGCCCGATACTGAACGAATTGAGAAACGATCTTCGGAAATTTTTATTAATTCTTTTGCAATAGCTGATTTTAAAATTAATTCCTCAGATGTCATTTCTTCAGAATCGTTATATATACTTTTTTTGTTGAAAATACATTTACTTTTTTTCATATTTATAGAGTTTTAAATTAATACTGATTAATTTTTAACAAAATTTTAATTGAAGCGAAATAAATTATAAATATTAATCTTTGGGGTATTTCGCAGGCTCAGATACCTGCATCCAAAAGCCTGATATTTCAGGTAAAACGGCCATGGTCTGAATGCCGTATTCACAATACGTCAAAGAGCAAAAAGAAGCAGATACAAGCCAATACCTAGTCTTGCCTGCCTTTAATTTTTAAACCTTGTTGTGAAAAAATTATGCTAATGTTATTTTCAAATTCAAACGAATAAGAAAATAATAACAAGTGCAATAATTTAATATTTCACTATAGGTTTAGTTAAGAAAATAATTTAATGAACTACAAATCGTCTAACTTGAAATAAACGATTCTTTGTAGTTAAGAGGAGAGGTGAAAAACGAACTTTTTAGTTTCATAGAGTTGTAAATGTTATTCAACAAACAAATATAATAAATAGTTTCTGCGAAAGCAAATTTTAACTCAGTTTATTTAATAATTGAATTACTAAGCAAATTAATGAATTACCTTTTAATCAATATCAACCAAAAAGGTACATTTTTTCGATTCGCTTTTATATATTCCTGTAAAATAGTAAGCGCCTTGCTCAATATAGATTATTCCTCCAAAAGCAAATATTTTATGAATTCTTTTGACTACGTCTTTTATATCTTGCTCAAAAAGTTTATGAACAAATTTCATTTTCATTGAGACATAAACTTCAAGTTTATTTTCCTCATTGATAATTAGAGCAGTAGTTTGATCGTATTCGGAAGTGGTTAGATCAATTGCAATTTGCGATATAGACAGCTCATCGATGCAGAAAAAAGTTTTCATGGATTAATTTTTAGAACTTCATTATTAAATTTATGAAGCAAAGATTCAACAATAAAAGTTTTCCCAAGTTTTTTCTATGTTATCCAATTCCCTTTTCTTATTTATTATTTGTGCTAAATAGTGGGAAGTTTACCAATTCAATTCTCTCAACCTTTTTAAAAGTAATTGATAAAGTTCTGAAACGACAAAATTATTGGCTTTCATAGATTGTATCGCAGTCTCAATAAATTCTTTCGATAGCTTTAAATAATATTTCTCGATATACAATGTGTATTGTTTGATTAAACTTTCTTGTTTTGATTTTATTAGTGTTAATATTTCAGATTGTAAGTAATCGGAAAACAAATGTGCTATAATATTGTTTTGGCGAAAATCTATATTTCGTTGAATTGTTTTATTATATAAGTTTTTATAGTTCTCAGGTTGATCAGATCTTCTTATAATAAGAATGGTCGCATCATCATCAAAGTATTCCTGATTTTTGTTAACGAATTTTTCTATCGATATATCTAATTCCAAGTTTAAGAGAGATTCTGATAACGATTTTTCGAAATCAGAAATGTCATACATCCCATCGGAGCATAGGATAAATGCTTCACCCGAATTAAAAGTTGTTTGCTTTATTTTTATTTCTGCACCATTATAACCCAATGCATTAGTGAGCCCTTCTCTTGTTACTAATACTCCATTTTGTTTTATTAATTTGCCGCTTCTATCTCGCATTAAAATGGCCTTTTTAGAATCGGAACTTATTTGTTCTAATCCCGAAATAGAAAACTTATATAATCTACTATCACCGATACTATCGTATAGGATAGTATTTTCCTCTATATCCCAAACAACTCCAACAAAAGTGCTCATCATTCCTTTATAAGATGATTCTAAAGGATTTGAAACCTGTTTGTCAGCTTCTTTAATTGCTAATTCAAACCTTTGATTTATTTCAAGAGATTTATTGTAAAAAAATGATTCAATAAATTCATTGCAGGCTGTTTGCGAAGCAATATAATCATGATGCCTCGATCCAACGCCATCTGATAAAGCTAAAACAACAAGGTTTTCATCTTTTAATACATGGTGAAGAAAAAAATCACCACATTTTGCTTTTCCTTTTTCATTAAGAGATTTGCCGTAGATACTGTATTTCATAGGTTAAATATGAATATTAAAAGATTTTATACTTTAATAATGTCAATAGGTTTAATAAATCTATTTTATAATAAATTTTTATCTAAAATCGTATCTATAAAATAACCAAAGAACGCTTTTTTATCAATTTCCTCTGAACTCTGACAAGGTTTGCCATAACCTTTCAGTAGGCTAATCTTAATTTCATCATAGCTCGATTTCATTGGAAAAATTTTGTTTTGGTAACAATCATTAAGTTCTTTGATGTTTATTGGCTGACCATCAATTTCTATCAAATCCACTCCACGTTTAACATATGGTGGGCAGTCTGGTAGGAAAATCGCTTCAGACCCACCAATTTGGGTCATTAATCCTTTTACAAAAATTAGAAACTCATTAAAATTTCCATAATTTTGAGCATAGAGACCAAATCTAAAATGGAAATTTATATCAACATAATTTTCGTTGACTGAAATACTGCAAAGAGGGCCATGAAAAACCAGAAAGTCTTTTTCTTTCCATTGAGCTTTCCAATCAACATCAAATTCCTTATTAACAAAAGAAACTATTTCATTTTTAGGTAATGGAAGAGCATCCTCTTGATATAAATTCTTATACCAGGCTAATAAAGGATTTGCAAAATCCATATTAATCTTTTTTGTAAGCTTTTCGATCACTTTCTCAGGCTCTGAAAATGATAATTTGTGATTAGCAATTATTTTTAAATCTACTCCCATAAAATTAGTTTTTGGTAATAAAGTTAATAAAATATTTCAATCTTTAAACTGTGTTATATTCACTCCACCAAACATCATATTCAAGAGCTATTTCATCCAAAGCCTTTTCAATATTAATATTTTTAATTTGCATAATAAAATCTATTACGTCACCCTTTGAACTGCATCCAAAACATTTGTATTCTTTTTTCAGAGGCATTACCACAAAGGATGGTGTTTTTTCATGATGAAAAGGACAGCATCCTATATAATTTATTGGTCCACGTGGCTGAAGCTCTGAATTTATAAGCTTCAAATAGCCAGATATTACTTTAATAATATCCATTTTTTCAATAATTATTTTTCGTTGAACAGGACTTAACATCTTTCAAAAATACAATTTTTTGGTTTGAAATGATAATACAATTCTAAACCAAATATAGTTTCCTCTGGTTTTCCTTTAAGAAATAAATAATAAATGGATTGGGAAAACTTAGGGCACTTTTTCTAGAAATAATTTCGGCACAAATTAATTAAACAAATAAAATTATGAAACTTAAAACTGACAAAGACGAAATTATTGAAATTGAAGATAATCCTTTTTGCATAGGTGGTCAAGCCGGCATCCATCGTTTAGTTAATTCCCAGTCAAAAGGAGAATTAGTTGCTAAAATATTCTTTGCGAAGACATTTTTTAATAAATCCAATAGTAATGTTGATAATATGAAGTTGGATTTGGTTAAAAATAAAATAGAATTTCTTGTAAACAACCCTCCATATGAAAAAGGAGAACAATCCATTCAAGATGCTTTTGCTTGGCCCTTGGATATTCTTTTAGATGAAAATAATCAGTTTAAAGGTTTTTTATTGCCATATAATGATAGTATAGATCTGTTGAGAATCATAGGAAATAGAAAGTTATTATCACCATGGGAAAAATTTAAATCTAAAAATCCAAATTCATTCTTATATAGATTAAAAATATGTTATAATATTTCTCGGTTATTAACTCAAATTCATTCAAGAGGATTATATACCATGGTTGATTTGAAACCAGAAAATATTCTTTTAAAAGAAAATGGTTTAGTGAGCTATATTGATGTTGATAGTATTCAAATTGCAAAAAGCAATTCAATACTATTTCATGCAGATGTTTATACCCCAGAATATAGTCCGGCAGAGTTTCATAATAAAAAAGTGGATTTCAAAAATGATGTTATAGATCAGGCATGGGATTTATTTAGTTTTGGGGTTCTTACTTATCAATTATTGTTTGAGATTCATCCTTTTGCTGGAATGAACCATAAAATAAATCCTAATATTCATACCGTTGACGATTTTATCGCAGGAGGATTTTTTGCTCGAGGATCAGAGAAAAATAATCTTGATTTAGCTCCTCCACATTTCGATTTTGATAAAAAGCTAAGTGATGATTTGAAAAACCTTTTTTTCGAGTGTTTTGTTTCTGGGCATAATAATCCAAAACTCAGACCAACAGCAAAGTCGTGGAGTGAAGGTTTGAGGAAAGAGATAGAAAAAAATCCAAAAATATAGGAAGAATGATATTAAGGGAAACTAAGGGAAACTTGTTTTTTTGGAAACTTTAGGCTGTAATTAAATCAATTATTTACTAAATATATAAAACTATGAAAAGGAAAATTGTATTCTTCACGTTAAGTTTGTTTTTAAATTTTTTCAGTAACAATTCTTATTGTCAATTTAGTGCCAATTTTACGCCAGACTGGGCAGAATGCCTTGGTCAAAATGGAAGCTATTACGAAACGGTTAATTGTGCAATATTACATTCCAATGGTTATGTTTATTGTGTTGGCTATACAGTTAATGGCGTGCATGACTTTTTTATAAGTAAAGTTTCTCCCACCAATGGAGTTGAAGTGTTTTCGTCTTCTCCATTAATTAGTGCCTCTACCGATATTTTACATTCTGTGGCTGAATCTAGCGATAGCACATTAATTGCAGTTGGAGTTGTTGGAAACCATTCCTCCTTATATCCAAATTATTATGGTGCGGGAGATTTAGTTGTTGCTCGATTTAATCAGGATGGGCTAATGACTAATATAAAAACATTTGGTGGTACAAAAATAGATAGGGCATACTCTGTTATTTGTAATTCTGATAGTACAATTGTTATTGCTGGGAAAACTGCAAGTATTGACAATGATTTTTCTAATTCAAACTCACATGGTGGTGTTGATGGTCTTGTGATGAAACTTGATTACAATTTCGATGTAATTTGGAAGTTGAGAGTTGGAACAGCAGGTGAAGATTGCTTTAATAGAATTATTAAAAGTCGAGATGGTAACTACCTCTGTGTTGGGTATTCAGTTCCTGATACATTGGATTTTAACAAGAGAAATGTTATGTTCTGTAAGGTCACGAATTCGGGAACAGCTTTGTCAACTAAATATTATTTTTCTACAATGGAATCATCGTCTACAGGTATTTCACTCGCTGAGGATTCTATTAATGGAAATATCTTCATTGTTGGAACAAACTATGATAATTATATGGCTGCATACGGTAGTAATTCGTTTATTATTAAAACAAACTTTAACGGAACCCAAATTAAACGTGTTGATTATGCTTACAACAATACTTCTAGTTTTCGCGATCTCGTAATAGTTGACAATACCCTTTACATAGTTGGCGAAATTCCACTGAACGTCAGAAAAATGGGGATATACATTTTTGATGAAAATTTGAATAATATTTCTCAAACAGGTTATTTGACTATTGGTTCTAATGATGTTCCATACTCTATTCTTTATTATGATAATTCTTTCATATTAGCTGGAATGTGCTATGGAAGTGCAGGAAGTGTTAATTATTGGAATAATTATTCACCAACATCTAATTATGATGCAGCAATTCTAAAAGTTAGCAAAAGCTCCGCATTGTCGCTGCCTGAATTTGAATCAAAGAATGGAAGTTTTGTTGTTTATCCAAATCCATCTTCTGATTTCATATTTCTTTTAAATAATTCTGCCAAATTAAAAATTAGTTCAATAAAGGTTCTTGATATTTTAGGTCGCGAACTAATTTGTTTAAACAATCCTAATAATATAGACAAGGTAGCAATAGATATTCATGAATTAAAAGAGGGGTTGTATGTAATGATTGTTAATAATGAATATTCTATAAAGTTTATCAAAGAATAGAATAGGCGGAAGCCTATGGAAAACTTCCATGGTTTTAGCTTTACAATATAAATTAATTAATTATTCACTTTAAAATATAAACATTATGGCAACAAATGATTTTTACTCAGGAGAAGCTCCTCAAAATTACCAACAAAAATGTGCAGTAGTATTTGTTATGGACGTATCTGGTTCTATGGGTGCCACAATAGAAGGCAAAATACCCATTGACGAACTGAATAAGGGTTTACAATCTTTTCAGCAAGAAATTCAGAACGATAGCGTCGCTAGCGAGAGGCTAGATATCGCGCTTGTAAGTTTTGGCAGTGAGGCAAAAGTTGAGCATGATTTCGAATTAGTTCAGGATTATCAAATGCCAACACTTGGATTGCAGGGATCTACCAATTTAGTCGATGGTATGAGAAAAGGTATGGAGATTCTCGAAGAGCGCAAGAAGTGGTATAGAGAAACAAAACAGACTTATTACCGACCATACATTATTTTAATAACAGATGGTTACCCAGATGTAAATCCAAGTTCGTGTGGTTTAACTGCTGAATTGAAACAAGCGGTTAATGATAAGAAGTTTAACTTTTGGCCAATAGGGGTTGAGGGTGCAGATATGCAAATGCTCAATGATATGGCATCGCCTGGAGTTGGGGCTTGTTTACCAGGGTTGAAACTTGATGGGCTGAAGTTTGTTGAGTTGTTTCAATGGTTGAGTTCATCGTTTTCGAAGTTGTCAAATTCGAGCGATAATGAAAAACAAGACCTGCAGCCAGAGGCGGATAAGAATCCGTTTATGGTAACTGTAACTGCGTAATTCTTTGTAATCTGAAGAAGGTCTTTTATTTCTGAGGGACTTTCTTCAGAATACTTATCCAAAAAAAGGTATAAAATTATGAAAATGGATGAACGTGATTTAAAATTCTGGATCATTGGTATAGGCGGTTTTGGTGGTAGATCGGTTGATTTTTTACAAGGATTATTGCCTGAAATAGAAATGTTTGCTATTGACTCCGATGAATGGGATTTAAATAAACTCTTTTTGAAAAACAAAATTCTTATTAGTGATGAAATTTATGCTGGTAGAGGCTCTGAGCATAATTCAGATGTTGCAAGGTTTGGTTACCATCCCAAATCAAAAGTTGTTGAAGATTTAATGGAGCAAAATGCTGGAAAAAAAATGTTTATAATTTCAGGTTTAGGCCTTGGAACTGGAAGTAGAGTTACCCCAGAAATTGTTAAGATAGCAAATCAATTTGATTGCATCCCAGAAGTATTATCCATTTGTTATCTGCTATGGGGCGAAAATAAAGATCCAAAAGGAATCCTTAAATCCTGTTTTTATGAATTGCATAATCTTCAATGTGGAGTTTCTTATTTTGATGAAGAATTTATTAGAAAAGAAACAGGAAAGTTAAGAATAAAAGACAGTTTTGAGAAACTATGTTTGATCTTAAAAGGTCGCTTAGATGATTTGTTAGAGGCTGAAAGAATACTATCTGAAGTGTTTTATTTTCAAAACAAAGGAGAGCGTTGGATTGCATTTATTGGTTTGAAAAATAAAAAACCATGTGAACTAATCTCCTTTAAAAATGGAAATTATTCAAAGAGTATGCAAATTCAAAATTGTTATATTTTAAAAAGCATTAAGAAGGATAATATTATAAATCTCAAAGTTGAATATGTCAATAATGAGAATGAGAGATGCACAATAGAAAATACTCTTAAAAATACAAATAAAGAGTTTCGAAATTATCTTTTGCTTATTTCCGAACTCCTTCAAAATGGGGTTTCTGTCGATAATATTTACAAAACACTTATCAACTGTGAATTTCAGGATTATGAATTAAACAGTTGGCAAGCAGGCATTTTGAGATTATTAAGAAGGTACTCATCGCAGGAGTTTTTTAATGAAAATTATTTGAATTGTTTAGACTGTAAGGAAGGAAAATTGGAGCTTATTGAAGGTTGCTATAAATGTCCTATTTGCGGATATAGTAGATCTTGATTTGGAAAACTTGGTGTTAACAGTGAACCACATGGTTATAAAATATTTTGAAATGCTTTTTGGAAGACAATGGAAAACAAATGATTTTGGAAACTTTATAACATCTGAGATTTAAATTACTAAATCTAACTTTAGAATATTATGGAAAAAGAAAGTATATATTTTGGAATTCATTTCCCTGAAGGTTTTGGTTTAAATAAAATTAACCAACGCAAATTGGCAAAATTGTTATTTATAAGCCCAACTACGTCTGCAAAAGAAGCAAAAAAAATTATTAATAATTCAAAATTAATTTTAGTTATCGAAAATTTGATAAATACATTAAGTTGTGAAATTGAATGTGTAAATCTAACAAAGGATTTTGATAATGACAATATAGAGGTTGTTCAAAAAAATGAAAAATCTGTTTTAAATAAATTAAAAGATTGGCAAAAAGAGTTTGAATTACCAACAGAAGAAGAACTAAAAGAAGCTGCTAATGAATTAAAAATGCGTTCTATTGATTCACAGTTAAAATTTATTAAAGATATTAATTTTCGCAAATTAGAAAATCCTATTCAAATTGCAGAATACCTATCGCACTTTATTGTTGGGCAACAAGATGCAATTAATACAATGTCCATAATAATTAATGAACACAGAACACGAATCTCATCAACATATAATCTTCCAAAATACTCTCCTTTGTTCATTGGTTCTACAGGTTCAGGCAAGAGCTATATAATAAATAAAGGTAGAGAAATACTTGACGTTCCAATGATCAGGATTAGTTGCGGAGAATTAGTGCCAGCAGGCTATGTTGGTGCCACTATTAGCAAATTTTTTACGACACTTTACCAATCAATCCAATGTGATTCTGATGCAATGTCAAAAGCAATATTGGTTTTTGATGAGTTTGATAAAATAACAAAACATTATCATTCAGGTAAAGAAGGAATGTGGAAAACCTCCGTTCAACTTGAAATTCTTAAGTTGTTCGATTTAAATGAAAATTTACACTTTCCTGTGAATCATGAACAACATTCCAAATCTAAAGAAGTTTCAACTAATAATTTGATGCTTATTTTTTCAGGCGCTTTCAGTGGTATTGAATCTATAATTTTAGCTCGTTTGCTTGAAGAAAATGAAGGGAATCTCAAACTTATTGATGTCGATAATATCATGCAATATTGCGAAAGTATCGATATTCAAAACTATGGCATAATACCTGAATTAGCAGGACGTTTGTCTTATATATGCCCTTTAAAAAATCTAAGCGTTGATGATGTTTATGGTATTATTACAACTGCAAAAGATTCAGAATTACAAAAACACAAAACTAAATGTGAGTTGTTAGGTATTACTTTATGTTTTACTGATGATGCATTGCATTTAATTGCTGAAAAAGCCGTTCAGAAGAAATTAGGAGCTAGAGGTCTAAATTCCATTTTTGCCTCGCTTTTAAAAGATGTCTATTTTAATTCTTCAAGCTTTTTTGGAAAAGAATTTCTTATTGACCAAAAAGCTGTATTAAAAATATTTACTATTAATAAATACCCATTATTGTTCAAGGCTTTTTCGCAAAATGTCGATTTTGTAAAAATTTCTCAAAATTTTAATTTGAGCATGGATGAGGTGTTGGATTTATATATGGATTGGAATTCAATTAAATAAGGAGGAATAAATTATGCTATTTGATTACAAATATTTTATAGAAGAGCTCAGGAATAATCCTGACAAACAAAATATTATTGAAGAATGGGAAAAACATTCAAAAGCTCAAATTATTTTTGAAGAGCCCTTTTTTGAATATTTAAAAAATTTTGAACCTATTCCCTTTAAAGTTCCAACTGAATTAAAAAAAGATTTTGATTGGAATCTTTTATTGCAAATTTTGGGTGCAACTTTCTCTAGTGATATTGCTTTTGTATTTCCTGATTTGGATGAAAATACCGAAATCACGGAAGAAATGCTAATCCCCGAACTTTCAATAACTGTTAATAGCGAAAAGCAGAAAGTTACCAAGTTAGTTAGTGAGCTTTGGTCATTCCAAATAATGCGTTTAATGGAAATCTTCTGTGTTGAGCTTATCGAAATTCAAACCTTAGTTCAGACCAAGGATCCTGAAGCGGAATTTATTGAGGAAGAAAGAAAGATGAAAATTAAAAAGTATAAATATTTGGTAAATGAAGCTCAAAATTATATTAAAAGAAATAAGTGTTTTATTTCCACTTTTTAATACAAAAGAAATGAGCAAAAACTTTGGAAAACTAGTTAAAATCGAAATTTGAATAAAATACCTCAAGAATAATCTTTCAAAAAAAATAGCAATGAAATCTAAAATTGAAAAAATGTTAGAATCCTATGAACGTGAGAGACGAAAAGTAGCTGGTTTTTTTGATGGGCGATTTCGTTCCAAAGTTATTCCTAGTAAGAAAAAATATAAAAGAAACAAATTTGTTAATCTTGAGAAGTAGAAACGAAAAACTAAACAAATAAAATTATGGTCTCAGTAAAAGTTGCATATCTAAGCACAGGTAAGCCTGCTAAAAATCAAAAAGTTAGTATTGGATTCTCTGGTTTGTTTCGCGGATTCTCCGAAACCGCCTACACAAATTATGATGGTGAAGCTCATTTTGATAACGATCCAGGTGATGGAATTATTTATATTAATGGGAATCCTTTATTTAAAGGTTTTGTTGCAGGTATGAAAGTAATTTACATTTAAATTATTAAACCATGAAATTATATATGACATCGCCTTGTTTTGACGATATGGGCAAAGTATTAGAAAAATTAATGTTGCCTTATTCAAAATTCGAAGGAAATTTTGATTGTAATATTCTGTTCCTTAACTGTGGCACTTGCGATAATGTCGATTCTGAAAAACTGAAACAATTTGTGTTAAATGGTGGAATACTATATGCTTCAGACCAGACAGCGACATTGGTTAATAGTGCTTTTCCAGAATATTTTAATTTTGACTTTAAGGCAGGACGAAAACAAACTGTAAAAGCTGAAATTGTTGATAAGCAACTATATGATTTCACAGGTCGTTTCATTGATATTAATTTTGATTTGATGGCATGGGAAGTGTTAAAAAGTATTTCAAAGGGAAGTGTCATTTTAAAATCAACTGAAACAGGGTTTCCTTTAATGGTAGAAATTCCTCACGGAAAAGGAAAAATATTCTATACCTGTTTTCACAATCACGCTCAGGCTAATGAAAAAGAATCAGCCTTATTAAAACTGTTGGCCTTAAAATTAATTGCCTCAAGCAAATCATTAAATATTAAAGATGTTTGCGGACAAATGAATATCAATCCTGATGATTACAGGTCGTTATTTGGTCAAACACAAAAGGGTTCAATTACAAATCCAACGGATCAGCCTGTTCAGAAGATAGTAGAGAAATGTCCAATTGTTTTTTTAGTTGATAAAGACAGCGATTTTAATAATATTGAATTTATAACAAAATTAAATGTTTTGCTTTCTCAAAAAAGTTTAGTTGGAAATTCAGAATTGTTGAGATTTATGCCAAATACAAATGATTTTTCTAATTCTTTAACTAGTGCAGTAAATAAAATAAAGCAACTTGGAGGTGTGAATAAAAATGGAATAATAATAATTTTATCAGATAATAATAGTGCAAACAATTGGGATACTGAGAAACTAAATTTAATGTTTAAAGAAACTCGAAACAAATCTTGTGATAAAATATGGATTATTTCAAAAAATAATTCAAATTACAAATGCTTTAATAAGGAGGGCGTTACTATATTCCCAAGTCTTAAAGATTCTGTTAAACTTATTATTTGGCTTAACAATAAACTGCCTTTATTAATAAATTCCTTTAAAAATGAGAAGATTAGTATTAGTCCTGGTGGTGAGTATGAAAATCCTTTTTAATAAAAAGACACTAAAAATGCCAAGTTTGATCCTAATAGAATTGATTTATTTTGAATTGTAAATTCAGCAGAAGGGAAAACTTGGGAAAACTCTTAATTAATGTATCTTTGCTGTGATTACATTTATTAACGTTAAATATCTGAAAAAATGAAAAATATTTTTATAGTTTTTTTGTCTTTGCTTCTGTTTTTATATTCATGTGAACCCACCTCAAATGAAATAAAAATAATTGGAGAGAACACGTCCACTATTGCAGCAATTACCAAAATTAAAGGAAAATACGAAAATGCTAAAGGCATTAAAGTTACAACTTTTCCATATGAATATTCTACATTATTGACAAAATCTACCGTTGATATAGCTAAGGGAGATAATTCATATGATATAATAATGCAATATAATTTTGCCCTTTCTTCATATGTTAGAAACAATTATGTTTTTAAAATAGATGAAATGAAAAAAGGCCTTCCTGATTCTTTGTTTGCTTTTGAATCAGATTTGTTTCAGAATACATGGCAAGAAGTTGGAAGTTATTATGATTTGAGCAAGAATGATGGCAGTATGATTAAAGTTGGTTATCCTTTTGCTAGTAATTCGATGATTTTAGTTTATAATAAGAAAATGTTTGAAAACCCACTAAATAAAGCTGAATTTTTAAAAAAATATGGACAACCTCTTTGTGTGCCAGTGAGTTGGGAGCAATATTATAACGTTGCCGAGTTTTTTACTAAAAAAAATGATAAAGAAGAGCCTTCGTTTGGTTTGTGTATGGAGGGAGCAAGCAATTCAGAATTATATTACGAATTTGTAAATTATTTGTTCAGTATTGGAAACGGTGTTCTTGAGAAGAAAACAGGGTGGGAAGGAGATGAAAAAACGAAAGTTATTATAAATAGTGACAAAAACTTAAAAGCACTTGATTTTTACCTAAGCTTAAAAAAGTTTAATAAGGGGGATTATTTTAATGTTGATCAACCATTACAAACAAAACTGTTCAAAGAAGGTGATGTTGCAATGGCAATAATGTGGAGTGATTTAATCTATCCTCAAATTTATAAAAGCAATAATGTTGAAGATAATCGTTTTGGATATGCGCCTATTCCTGGTAATAAATCGTTTATTGGTGGTGGATCATATTATATTAACAGAAAATCGAAAAATCCAAAAGAGGCCTTTAAATTTGTACTTTGGTTACTAAATAAGGAAAATCAAATAGAAATGGCAAAGCAAGGTTTATGTTCTCCTCGTAAAAGTGTTTATGAGAATAAAGAAGTTCAAAAAATCCCTTACATTAATGCTCTTAAAACTTCACTTGAAAGAGGTGTTTATATGATGGAAGCTGGTCCTGATGCTGATAAAATAAGTCAAATAATTACAAAATATGTTCAGTTTGCATGGAAAAATGAAATAAACTCAAAGGAAGCACTAAAGAATATGCAAAATGATATTATTCAGTCACGTGCTGAAATTTATAAGAATATAAAATGAAGGGTTTTAAAAAAATAAAAACACCAAAATTAATAATAATCATATTTCTAGCAATTTTGGTTGTTTATCTTTTGCCTTCCATTTCTAATCCAAATGGCTCGTTTTTAGATAGCTTTAAGAATTCAAATAATAATTTTTGTACAGTTTTTCTAAGAAGTATTTTATTTGCTTTAACAAACTCATTATTTTGCATTATCGTTGGACTTTGGGTGGCGTTTAAAATTAGCAAAATTGATTTTTATAGTTCGACGGGTAAAGCATTATCTATATTAATTGTCCCCTTTCTTTTAGGCAGTACATCTATAGCATTTATTTTTAAGATGTTGCTACTTCATTCTAATCTTATGGGATGGGCATATGAAGGATCGACAAATCTTTTTATTATTCTTTCATTTATTCAATTTTGGCAATTTGGAACACTCTTTTCTTATCTTTTTTGGCTTTCAATTAAATCAATAGATAACAATGTTAATCAATATGCTGTTGCTACTAAAATGACTAAATGGGAATATTTCAAAGATATTTGTTTCCCAAATTTAAGGAATTTAATAATCCTATTGACGTTTATTTGTTTTATTTTTTCATTTTATGAAGATGTTAAAATAAGTTTGATTTTTAGAGTTTCTGAGGGATTAAATACTGAATTAATTAGTCATTGGATTTCTAGAAATTACCAATCTGATATTCTGATAGGATATAATTATGCTTTACAAAAAATTTCTCAAGTTAGCCTGGATAGTTTATTTGTCGTGAGTGTAACTTTTATTTTTTATGGCTTATTGATTACAATGATAAATAGAAATCTGAATAGAATCCAAATTCCTTTTTTTAATAATCGTTTATGGAAAAATAAATCTTCAAAGTTTACGTTTATTTCCCTGGTTCTTTTCATATTTGTTTCTGTTCCCCTGATTATTGTTTTTCTTACAAATAAGATTAATTTTGAAAGAATAGATTTTTTAATTATTCCATTAACTTTATCCGTTCTCGGTGCTATTCTTGCTACTTCTGTTGCTGTCGTGTTTTCTTTTTTTACGAGACTAATTAACTTTGAAAAAATGGGTTCTTTTAATTTCTTTTCATTTTTCTTTTTAATGTGCCTTTTTATCATTTTATTAATTCCTCCAATTGAAATTATGCTTGGTGGGTTTGAATGGATGAGTTATTTTAATTTCAAGGGGTTTTATGCATCTGTTTTATTTTGGCTTATTGGTCATACATTTTTATCTCTGCCGATATTAGGTAGTTTTTTAATGGTTACAAATTTCAAAATAACATCGAATGAACTTAACTATTGTAAAATTTATAATGTTTCTAGAAAAGATATTTTTAAAATAAATTTCTTGAAAAAGTTTAAAGCTGAATACTTGCTTACATTTCTTTTTGCATACACAATAATTTTAAATGAAGGATTACTTAATAACGTGTTCTCAGATAATATTCCTTCTTTTGTTTCAGTACTAAATGACAGTATAAGTAGCAAGAATGCTGATTATTCATTGTCAATGTTATTTTTTCTTGTTTCTATTTTTGTGGCTTTAATAAGTGTTGGAATTTGGCTGCGTTCAATTAAAAAATACCAAAATGAAAAAATTATTGCTTGATAACCTCACATTTGGTTATTCCAAAAATGAAATTTTATTCGATAAAGTTTCAATAGATTTATCCAATGAGGCCAATAAAGGACTTGTAATTGCGCTTATGGGAGAAAGTGGTAGTGGGAAAACAACATTATTAAAACTTCTACTAGGTATTGAAAAACCTTTACTGGGAGCAATAAATCTAGATCCAAAAGATAGTGTGTTGAGCTATGTACCTCAAGAGCCTGTGCTTTTCGATCATCTTTCACCAATGGA
>JACAAW010000073.1 GCA_013377115.1 Bacteroidota bacterium
CCAAATCCAGCTAGTGATTTTATCAATATTGACATTAAAAACATCAATTCTACCAAATTAATCATTGATATTTTCGATATTGTTGGACAAAAAATAAACTCTTTTATAATTCCTGATAACAAATCTAGCTTAATTCACAAAACAATTCCAACCAAAGAATTTGCAAATAGCTCTGGTTGTTACTTTGTGAAAATTTCAGGTAAAGATTTTTTCTCAGTAAAAAAGGTTGTAATAAAATAATAAATTGGTTGTCAGTTCATCAGAATTGAGTTAAGTGAAACCAATAAATATTTAAATTTATCGTTTAAAGGACAAACAATAACTTTCAACATTATTTACAATTACTCTTCTTTCATCAGAGAAACCGGCTTTTTTGAAGATTTTTAATGAAGGTGAATTACTTTCTTTGATATACGCGTTGATAATTGCTTCCGGATTGATAGCAAGGAAATCTTCAGTTGCTTTTTCAAGCATTTCAACTCCAAGTGATTTGCCTCTAAAATCTTCGTCGATTGAAATTCCAATCACAATTTCTGTCAATTCTTTTTGAAATCTCACTTGACCAGCAGGTATCTTTAGGGAATCAATGAATAAGTAGAAAGAAAATTTTTCGTCTTTTATTTTTTCACTAAACCATTTTACATGGTCCTGATATTTGATTGGTTCAGTATTAAAGGAATTTAATCTAACCAATGGATCATTGGCCCATTTATAATACAAATCAACATCACTAAGTTTGGCAAATCTAAATTCTAACATTTGTTTTCTATTTCTTCAAAAATTGCTAATAAATTCTCTTTTACACTACCATGAAAATTGAAGGCTTGGTTTTTAATCATTTCTTCACCAAGCTCAATATTATAAGTTCCAATATCTTCAAATTTCATAGCACATTGGTTCTGAATTAAAAATTCAAAAATACGCTTTTGATTATCAGCGGTCTGTAATAAAAACAATGGAATATGTATTTTTGCACATTCCAAAGACAAAGTACTAGGAGGAACCACAGCAAAATCAGATTTTTTTATTAAAAAAATCATTTCTTCAGCAGAAAGATGATCATGAAAAACAATCTCGGAAAAACTATTCGAAACCTTTTTTAGAACTTCTCTGTTATTATTTTGAGAACCAATGACCACGTCTAATTTTAAAACACTATTTAACCTCTTTTCAAGTGTTTCAATTACTTTTAAAGTAAAATTCTGCGCATCTCCACCTCCCATGCAAATAAAACCATTTTGAAGCTTCTCCTTTGCAACTGATTTATTATCAATTATTGAGAATTCTTCTCGAAGCATTAAATAATTTAATCCACCATAAATTTTCGAATAAGGTTCTTTATCAAAACTAAAGGATTCTGCTCCTGGTGCATGATTAATAATTGCATCAGCAAAAAAATGCTTATCTGCTAAATCATCAATACATATTAGCTTGCAACCTTTTTCCTTTATCTTTTTTTGATAGCTCGAATCAAAATAATAATTATCCAAAACTACGATCTCTGTACCTTTGAGCATGTCAAGAAATTGCAAAAAATGAGAATCATCATCATTTAATTTTATTACTCCTTCAAATATTCCATGAATTTCGCTAATTTGACTATCGGACGGATTTTTTGCGGCAAAATAACAATCAAATTTTTGATGAATGGCTTTGGCAAGAACCATACAACGATTAAAATGCCCTAAGCCAATTTCCTTGCTAGCATCTGCTCTGAAAATAACTTGAGATTTCATCAATGAGTTAATTTGAATTTCAACTCAGCAATCTCCCAATCCTCAGGAGTATCAATGTCTTGGACTTCCATTTCAGAAAGAATGATTGCTCCAGCATTTTTAGAAAACAATGTTTTTTGCAAATTAAATTCCTTAACACTCATCCAATAAAATTGCCCACTATCATGAAAAGAAGAAGGTAAATCTTGCGACCTTTTTTCGTAATTTTCAGGATTAATCATACTTAATTTTTCGCCCTCAATTTTTAAAGCTCTTTGGATTGGATAAGAATATTTTAAAACTGGAAAAACTGAATCGAATCCCTTTTTTACCATGAGTTCAAATCCTTGCTTCAATCTTTCAGCAGTAATGAATGGAGCCGTGGCAAAAATGACGCAAAAATAATCAAACTCCTTTCCAATTCCTTTATAACAATCAAGCACTTCTGAAATGACATCTGCAATATGGGCATGATCGTTGGCATTTTTTTCACTGCGCATAAATGGAACTGAACCACCATATTCCACTGCTATTTCAGCCAAAGCATTATCATCAGTTGAAACCATTATTTCATCAAAAATATTGGATTCGATTGCAGTTAAAATTGAATAAGAAATTATTGGTTTTCCAAGAAATGCTTTAATATTTTTCTGCGGAATACGTTTACTACCGCCACGAGCTGGGATAATTGCAAGCACTTTTGTCATAACTTTTCAATAAGTTTTTACTATTTGAAAAACTCCAAAATTTTTTCAATTACATAGTTTTGCTCTTCGTCCGTCATTGATGGAAACATAGGTAAAGACAAACATCTATCGTAATAATTCTCAGCTACAGGAAAATCACCTTTTTTCCATCCTAATTTTTGATAATATGGTTGTAAATGCACAGGAATATAATGAACTTGAGAATAGATTTGGTTTTTTCTTAAATAATCATACAATTCCTTACGATTCTCGGTTAAAACAACATACAAATGAAACGCGTGATAATCATAATCATTTATTTCAGGTGTAGTAATCGAAATACACTTAAAAGCTTCATTGTATTTCTTTGCTATTTCTTGTCGCCTTTTTAGTCCATTATCAGCACGTTTTAGCTGACTTGTTCCTAATGCACATTGAATATCAGTAATTCTATAATTATACCCAAGTTCTTGCATCTCATAGTACCAGTCTCCATCATTTTTATGAAGAAGCTCTGGATTTTTAGTAATTCCATGAGTTCGTAACAATAATAATTTTTCGTATAAATCCTTTCTATTGGTGGTAATCATTCCACCTTCCCCAGTTGCAATATGTTTAACAGGATGAAAAGAAAAAATACTTAAATCAGCAAAATGACCATTTCCACAATTTTGTTTAACATTATTTGAATCAAAGAAATAACCACCTGGGGCATGACAAGCATCCTCAATAATCCACAAATTATATTTGTTTGCAAGATTTCTAAGTCCCTCCGTGTTCACTGGTTGACCAGCCATATCAACAGGAATAATTCCTTTGTAATATCCGATTGGTTTTGATTCCAATAATTGTTCAACTTTTTTAATATCAATTGTATAAGTTGTTTCATCAATATCAGCAAATTCAACCGAACCCCCACAATATAAAACACAATTTGCACTTGCTGCAAAAGTAATCGGAGTGGTAATAATACGATCACCTTCTTTAACATTGAGAGCTAAAGCACTTAAATGAAGGGCGGCAGTTCCATTTGAAACAGCAACGGCGTATTTTGCCCCAATATAATCTGCAAAAGCATTTTCAAACTTTGTTATTTCAGGGCCTTGAGTAAGAAAATCTGAAGTTAAAGCTTTCAAAACAGCTTCTTTATCTTCCTCTGAGATAAATTGCCTGCCGTATGGAATTGCTTTCATAATAATTAAACATTAAAGTTTGGGTCAATATATTTTTTAATCTGGTCTCTCAATTGTTCAACACTTAGCCATTCAGTATTAGTTCCAGAATTATATTTAAATCCTATCTTTACCGAAGTTGCACAGTAATGTTTAATATACTTTTCTTTTTGTTGTTCAGAACCTGCAGGTAATATGCAAAAGTACTTACCAAATTCAATGGTTTGATAAGAGTCTGTTTCAGTAATCATTTCTTCATGAAGTTTTTCTCCTGGACGTATCCCAACAATTTCAGTTTTGCAATTAGGAGCCACGGCTTTTGCAACATCAGTAATTCTATAAGAAGGAATTTTTGGAACAAATATCTCTCCTCCAATTGCATTTTCTAAAGCGAAAAAAACAAGATCTATTCCTTCTTCAAGAGAAATATTAAACCTTGTCATGTCTTCATGAGTTATTGGCAATAAACCTTCTTTACTTTTATTCATAAAAAAAGGAATGACAGAACCTCTTGATCCAATTACGTTTCCGTAACGAACAACAGAGAATTTAATATCTTTTGAACCTTTAATATTATTTGCTGCCACAAAAAGTTTATCGGAACATAATTTTGTAGCTCCATAAAGATTAATTGGAGCTGCTGCTTTATCAGTTGAAAGTGCAACAACATTTTTTACATCACTACCAAGAGATGCATCAATAACATTTTGAGCCCCTAAAATATTTGTTTTGATGAATTCCATTGGATTATATTCCGCCGCAGGAACTTGCTTTAAAGCTGCAGCATGAATAATAATATCAATACCTTGACATGCGCGCTTAAAACGAGGATAATCTCTTACATCACCAATAAAATAACGCATTGCAGGATATTTTACTTCAGAAAAAATCTGAGCCATTTCAAATTGTTTGAGCTCATCTCGAGAATATACCACTAATCTTTTTACCCTGGGGAATTTCAAGAGAATTGTTTCTATCAGTTTTTTCCCAAAGGAACCTGTACCACCTGTAACCAAGATGGATTTTTCGTTTAAATCAAGCATTTTTATTTTAAATTTATTGAGAGCAAAGTTAAAAATTTAATTTAATTTTATTTGGTTTTATGATAATCGCTTTCTTAAAGAATAACCAGTCAAACAATGAACCCCCAATTTATGTTATCTCGTTTTATAAAAACTAAACCAAGGCATTGGATAAACTCTATTTGACAAAATCCAAACTGATACAAAGATAGAGAAATTTGTTATTAAAAAAGTGTAGGCAGCACCCATGGATCCATATTTTGGAACCAAATAAATATTTAAACAAATCGACAAAGCAGCGTTTGCAAATGTTACCCATGCAAGAATATAAGTTTTCTTTTCGTAAAAAATATAATTGGCAACCATAAAGTACATCCCGCCAAAAGCAGCACCTAAAGAAATTGGCAAAATATATTGTTGGGCTTCAACAAATTTATGGTTAATAAATCCCAAGTTAAAAATTAAAGGGGTTACAATAAAAAGACCCAAAACCAATAGCAAACAAATCAAAATAAAAATGTAGGATTGCTTTACCAATTTCTTCTTTTTTACTTCTGTTATCGCACTTAATTGCTCAAACAAGTGAGGTGTCCAAGTTTGATTAAATGCAACTGCAATCATTGTAATAACCGAAGCTAGTTGAAATGCAGTGGTATAAATACCCGTGGCGCCAAGATTCACATAATTTTTAATAAACAATCTGTCAAACATTTGAATTACCGGACCTGCAATGGTGTGCGGAATTAAAGGCAATCCAAAAACCAAAATTTCATTAATATACTTTTTCGAAATATGAGTTGTAAGATAACCCATACGATATAAGGAAAACAAACCTATAATACTGAATACAAAAAAACTTCCAAATATTCCAATTTGCCGGCCTTCCCATCCTAAATTAAAAACAATAATTAGCAGCAAAGAAAGCGCGAAATTAAGCAGAGTTAGAGAAACCTGAAATTTTCCATAAGACAATGGCTTTTTCATTGACTGATATAATATTAGTACAACAAAATTAACGGTTTGCATTAAGCACAATAATGGGACAATTAACAACCAATGCATTGGAACTCCTGTTAATTCTTTTATTTGATTGCGAAAAATCAGAAACAAGAAAAACATTATTATTGAACCAAAAAAAGAAACAACAAAACCAGAACTGATAAATGATGGCAATTTGTCTTTTTCGAGACGAAAGTATGCGGTATTAATGGCAGCATTAATTCCCAAAAGAATAAAGGGAATAGTAATGCGCAATAACACATCAACATTTGCAAGAGTACCATATTCTTCCTCACTTAAATAAGAAGTTAAAATAGGTAAAAGAATAAACGGAATTGCTGCATTTAGAATATTGTTTCCCGCATAAACAGAAAAAGATCGCAGAAAACTACCTTTGGAAAAACCAATATTTTTAATATTAAATGCCATCAATTTTTTGCATGAATGAAGATAACAAAAATAGAACAAATTTAAGAGAGGATACTCGTTTTTAATAAAAACTTGAACATTTCATTCAAAATTCAAAGTGACTAACATCGAAAAATGAATTGAAATACTTTTCTAATGACTTTATTTTCTATTTTTGTAAAGAATTTCATCGAAGGAAATTTTAAAGGTATTATTCCAAAACAATGGTTAAAAAAATCACGCAAAGTTTTCTTAGCATAATTAAAATTTTTTTACGTTCAAAGTTTTTCACCAAGAGTTTTTTTTCAGAGTTTAATGGTGAGCAAGAACTTGTGATTTTAGGAAACGGCCCATCATTAAGAAAAACCATTGATTTACATCTGTCTTTTATTAGTAGTAAGAAGAAATTATGTGTTAATGGTTTTGTTGATTCTATAGATTATCCAGAACTTAAACCTGATTTTTATGTTTTAGTGGATCCAGCTTTTTGGAAAAAGAATTTACGTCCAGATTTGGAAAATTTAATTACAGGAATAATCAAAAAAATCATTCATCTGACAAATTGGGATATGGTTTTATATATTCCTTATGAAGCAAAAAATAATATTTTATTTTCTCCAGAAGTTTTTAAAAACGATTTTATTAAAATTCGCTATTTCAACAAAACAAGTATTAGTGGATTTTCTTGGTTTGAAAATTTTTGCTTTAAAAAGCAATTAGGAATCCCACGACCACAAAATGTTTTGGTTCCCAGTTTGATGTTGTCAATAAATATGGGTTTTAAAAAAATATTTCTTGCCGGTGCAGATCATACCTGGCACGAAAATCTTGCTATTGACGAAAAAAACAATTTATGTATTAAAGATCCACATTTTTACGATTCAGGAAAAGAAGGCGTTAATTATAGACCAATTTTAACTACTGAAGGTAAATCTTTGCGATTACACGAACAATTCAATGCATTATCAATTACTTTTGGAAATTATTTTGTAATTGAAAAATATGCTCAATATAGAAATTCTCAAATTATTAATATTAGTGAAGTTTCTTTTATTGACGCTTTTGAAAGATTAAAATTAAACTAAAATGAGTGAAACCAATAATATGATCAATTCTCATTCTTTACCAGAATGTTCCATTTGTAAAAGCGAAGGGTCGTTAATTTACACCAAACTTAACGATAGATTGTTCGGAACTTCAGGAAAGTGGAATATTAAAAAATGCAACAATAAAGATTGCGGTCAGCTATGGCTTGATCCGATGCCAAACATTGAAGATATTGGAAAGGCCTATGAAAATTATTATACACACGATGCCATTGCTTCAAATATCATCCCTTTTTTAAGACCTTTCGAAAAAGGTTATTTGGCTTTGCGCTTTGGCTATGATGAAAACGTTTCTTTTTTGCAGAAAATGGCCGGCTTATTCATTTACTTATTGCCAACTGAAAAAGCAGAAATTGATTACAGTGTTTTGTATTTTTCAAAAAAGGAAATTGGAAAACTTTTGGATATTGGTTGCGGAAATGGCTCATTTATTTCAAGAATGAAAAACCTTGGTTGGAAAGTAGAAGGAATTGATTTTGATTCTAAAGCGGTGAATTATTGCAATGAGCGAGGTCTTGATGTAAAATGTGGTGATTTGGCTCAACAGAATTTCGAAAATGATTGTTATGATGTTATTACAATAAATCATGTGATTGAACACGTCCCCGACGCTGGTCAATTGATTGAGGAATGTTATAGAATTCTCAAACCAGGAGGTTGTTTGGTTATTGCAACTCCAAATACTGAAAGTTGGATTCACAAAACCATATTTAAGGAGAATTATTTTTCACTAGATCCTCCTCGTCATTTATTTCTGTTCAACAGAAAAAATTTAACAACACTTTTTAAAAGAGCTGGATTTAAACCAAAATATGTAAAAACAACTATTCGTAATGAATTTTATGTTTATGCTGGAAGTAAACATATTAAAAAAACTGGCTATTTTAAAATGGGACAAGAAAAATTGCCAAAATCTACGAAGTTAATGGGGAAATTTATTCAACTTTTAGGTTGGTTCATCATGCCATTCAATAAAGATTCTGGTGGTGAAGTAGTTGTTAAAGCTTATAAATAGTTAATGATTTCTGAGAAAAAATACAATCCAAAAGATGTCGCAATAGTCATACCTCTCTACAAAGCAGAAATGACTAAACTCGAAAACATTGGATTTTCTCAATGCAATAAAATATTTCAAAATTATGACAGGATTATTATTGCTCCGAATTCATTAGATGTTTCAAATTACAAAAATCTTACTTCTCTTGAAATCAGATTTGAGAACCAATATTTCTCAAGCTTAAAAACTTATAATAGACTTTTATTGTCCGAAGAATTTTATTCAGCTTTTAAGCAATACAAATACATTCTGATTTGCCAATTAGACACTTTTGTTTTTTCAAATCAGTTGCTAGATTGGTGCAATAAAGATTATGATTATATTGGAGCGCCTTGGATCAATGACTCATTTAGGATATTTATGAATATCGCTGGAAAATATTCAATTTTTGAATGTGCGAAACTTTTTTTCAGAAAAGGAATTAATAAGGCTGTTGGAAATGGTGGATTGTCTTTGAGAAAAGTAGAAACCTTTTTACAATGTTTGCAAGAAAACAAGGAATTTGCTGAAAACTGGAAAGCCAATGAAGATTATTATTGGGGATTGTACGCAAAAACAAATGGCAAATTATTTAAAATACCGGAATATAAAGAGGCTGCAAAGTTCGCTATTGAACTTAAACCAAATTATTGTATGAATTTAAACCACCAAGAACTTCCGATGGGATTGCATGCTTGGGAAAAATACCATATTGAATTTTGGAAACCATATATAAATAAGGCTGGTTATGAAATATAATCCAAAAGTTTCGATAATTACTGTTGTTTTTAACAGTTCTGAATTTCTTGAAAAAACCATTCAAAGTATTCTGAACCAAACTTATTCAAATATTGAATATCTCATTATTGACGGTGGTTCAACTGATGGAACCTTAGATATTATTAAAAAATATGAATCAAAAATTTCTTACTGGATCAGTGAGCCTGACAAAGGAATTTATGATGCCATGAATAAAGGAATAAAAGCTGCAACTGGTGATTATGTTTGGTTTATTAATTCTGGCGATTTAATCTCAACAAATTCTACCTTAGAAAAAGCAATTGGTTGTTCTGAAAATGCTGGGGATGTTTATTACGGAGAAACAGAAATAGTTGACGAGCAAGGTGTCAAACTTTATATGCGTCGGCATAAGGCCCCAGAAGTGCTTTCATGGAAAAGTTTCAGAACCGGTATGATGGTTTCGCATCAATCAATAATTGTTAAAAAGGAACTTTCGCCTTTTTATGATTTGCAATATAAAGTTTCTGCTGATATTGACTGGTGCTTAAAGGTATTGAAAGCATCAAAAACGATAATCAACACGCATTTAATTTTATCCAAATTTATGCGACAAGGTTTTTCTAAAAAGAACCAGAAAACTTCTTTAAAAGAAAGATTTTGGATAATGACAAAAAACTATGGATTTATCACCACAGTTTTTTATCATTTTATTATTGCCATCCGATTGGTTTACTTTTCTCTATTTGGTTCCGGAAGGTCTTAACTTTTTCCATAATTCAAAAAACAAACCTCCTAATACAATTATCACAACAATAATTGAACTAGCAAATGCAGTTGATTGAGCTGCCTTAAATTCTTTTGGCTCAAATTTGAATTCAATTTTATGATTTCCAGCTGGAACCATCATCGCTCTTAAAATAAAATTAGCTCTGAAATGTGGTGTCAATTTTCCATCAACGTAAGCATTCCATCCATGAGGATAATAAATTTCAGAAAAGACTGCCAGTTGTTCTTTAGATGATTTGGTGTTATAAACTAGATTATTTGGTTTATAACTTTCAAAAGTAATTGAAGCTAATGAATCATCACTATTTTTAAAGGTTCCCAGCAAACTTTCAAATTGTTTTCCTATAATAGCAGTTTGTGCAGGATTTATTCCATTTACATAATGCAATTCTTCATTTGGAGTTCCAACAATTTGATAATTTTTTACAAACCATGCATTACCTAAAGCATTTCTATTTGCAAGCGGCGGTGCATCAGGATTATAAATAATATACTTGGCATTTAGCATATTCAAGGCTGGAATTTTCTTTAGACAAGCACTAACAGAAGAATCAGTAGGTTTATTTGAGAGAACGCTATTAATCAAACTTAAATCCTTATATAAACAGGTGTCAATAAATTCCTGATATTTTCTCAATTTAACAGCATGATAACCTCCAATTGATTTATGAAAATAAGAAGTATTTACCTCTTGGAAAGGATTGCTTAAATTAAAAACGCGATAATTAGGATCTTTATCTTTTAATATTTCCGTATTCGCCGTTGAAGGTGTAAATTTATTTTTTACAATTGATTTTGAAACGAAATCAGAATCATTTAATGATCGTTTTGCAATTGGCCACATATCAACAAGAATCAACAATCCTAAAATAGCAATCACATAATTCATCTTGATTTTTTCTTTCAAATAAACCCATAATAAGCCACCAGAAAGCAAAACAAACACTAATGAACGGAAAGCATCAGTTCTAAGTAAACTTTCGCGATCTGCTCTAATTGCATTCATTAGTAAATCTGGAATACCTTGTTGTGTAAGCTGTGCATCATTATTAGCAGTATAGGTAAAGAACATTCCTGGAATCAATGCAAAAATTAAGGTTAATCCTCCAACGATTATTAGGGAGATTTTTAGTGGTTTAATTAAATCCTTTTTTACAATTTTTTCATCAAAAATAGTTCTTAAAGTTAAAAAAGCCAGCAATGGCATGGTAACTCCAGCAATAACCAAAGCGGATGAAACAGCTCTGAATTTATTGTACATTGGGAAATAATAAAAGAAAAAATCGTTAAACCAAGCCAAATTTTTCCCCCAAGAAAGAAAGAAAGATAATAATGTTATGGCCAACAACCACCATTTTTCAGGACCTTTGACAATAAAAAGTCCAAGCATAAATAATAAACAAACAATTGCTCCGATATAGACAGTTCCATTGGTAAATGGCATATCTCCCCAATAACAAAACTGCGAAAAATAAGCAAGATTATCTTTATTCCCTTGGTTTTGTTGTTCCAATGCTTTGTAAATATTTGAGTTTTCGTCTAATTTTGTACTGCTGCCACCACCATAAAAATTTGGAATTAATACAGTAAATGACTCCGCTTTTCCATAAGACCATTGAAAAGCATAATCATGATCTAATCCAGAAGATTTCTTCACCTGATTTTTTGCAACTAATTCTGATTCTCCTCTTGTGCTTTCCTTTCCTAATTCGTAGTTGGTATATAACATGGTTGCACTTGGCAATACAGCAAGTATTGAAGCAATCCCTAACACAGCAGAGGCTTTAATGAATTTATTCCATGATTTTTCTTTAATCGTGTAAATAAATTGCACGATGAGAAATACCATAACTATCATCATTAAATAATAGGTAATTTGAGGATGAGGAATTGCGATTTCAAGCCCAAGAGCAATGGTGGTAAGTATTCCTCCCAAAATAAACTTCCCTCGATACGTTAGCAATATTCCCGCAAGCACTGGCGCCATAAAAGCAATAGCATAAGCTTTGTTTACATGGCCAACTTCAATAATAATAAAATTATAGGAAGCGAAAGCAAAGGCAATAGCACCAACAATACTGAGCCAAGGATTAATTCTTAATGATGTAAGTAGAACATAAAATCCAAGCAAATACATAAAAACGATACCAACAGTAAGTCCTGGCATATTTAACAATAAACCCGAATGCAGATAATAAAAAACGTTATTCATGCTACCGTATGGACCAACATTATAAGCTGGCATTCCGCCAAATTGTGAATTTGTCCATTGAGAATACTCACCTGTAGTTTCATGGTAGGTGTTTAGTTCATGAGCATAACCAATAGAATGAGTGATATCCATTTGCGGCAAATCTTTACCTGCAAGCATCGGACTGAAATAAATATAGGTAATAAAAATAAAAAATATAATCGCTACAAGGTGTGGTAATAATTTTTTAAAATCAAAATTTTTCATAATGGTCCGTTTTTATTGCTAGGTTTATTTTATTTCTTCATAATCGACATATTCACCGATATTGGTACTATTGCCGCTTGGTTTTTTTGTATTGGAAGTATTTATTGTAGCGTCTTCATTATTTCCAGGATTTGTTGCCTGATTTGTAAAATTGTTAAAATCGAATTCCTGACCAAACATTTTCTTCTGCATTCTTTTCACAAAAAGTTTTAATAAAATTGGCATCAAATACTTTCCAAAAAGATAAAGAGAAACGATTACAATAAAAATAATTTCAAAAGCATTCATGGATTGCAGATAAGAAAACAAAAATATTAATTTTTATTCAAAATTCTATACATTAAAACAAAAAAAGACAGAAAGCAGATACTAATGTATTCTTTCTGTCCAAATAAGTTCAATAAAATAACTCAGAAGTTATTATCTTTTGTGTTGTTTTTCGTCGGAAACGGTCAGTTTTTTTCTACCTTTTGCTCTTCTAGATGCCAATACTCTACGACCATTAGCTGAAGCCATTCTTTCTCTGAAACCGTGTTTGTTTCTTCTTTTTCTTTGTGATGGTTGAAATGTTCTTTTCATTGCTTAGATTTTTTTAAGAGTGCAAAGATAAATATTTTTTTTTTGCTGGCAAGTATTTTATGAAATTAATTTTAAAATAATTCATCAGCCTAAAGGAGCTATTTTTGGCAATTAAATTACATCACTTGTCATAGTGATATTTACAACTATATATTTTGATTTCATTGTCCTCAACTTTATAAACCAATCGGTGTTCCCTGTCAATACGTCTCGACCAGAATCCTGCCAAATCATATTTCAAGGGTTCTGGCTTTCCTTTTCCTTCAAATGGTGTTCTTTGAATATCTTTAATGAGTTCATTAATTTTTTTTTGCAAACTTCTGTCTTCTTTCAACCAAGACGTGTAGTCTTCCCAGGCATTTTTTGAAAAAATAATTCTCATTTTTTAATCAAGAGTTTCTTTAACAACTGTTTTACCTTTTTTCATTTGTTCAATCGATTCAAATAACCTTTCTGCATTGGCTTTTGAACTCAACAAATGAACTGTTTCCATAATTGAATTGTATTCTTTAAGAGAAATCATTACCGTCCCATTTCCTTTCCCTCTTTTAATTATCAATGTTTCATTGTTATTTTCAACATTGTCCAGAAATTGTTTTAGGCCAGTTCTAAATTCAGAATAATTTGCAGCTATCATAAAATTAAATTTAAGTTATTATTCAGGTACAAATATACGTACTTAATATTGTATTTGCAAATTTTTTTATGGTCTAGCTTCACAACAATAGCCAGCTTTTATTCGTCTTACCAAATTAAATTTCAAAGGAAAGTGGTTATTATTAGCAGGGAAATTATCCTCCGTTTTGCAAAACTTCATGGATTTTTTGTCATTGTCATAAAGAATTTCCAGTGTATCTTTATTATATTTAAAGGAGGACGATTGCCTTATTGTATTCCAGAATTTTCTTCCCCATTTGGTGTGTTCTCCAATTTTTGTACCGCCAAAACATTCAACTTTAATTATGTTTTTATTTGAAATAGAATAATTTCCTTCAACTTGATTTATTGATGTATGACCAGTTATCGTACCCACAAGTTCATCATCCTTGAATTTAAGGGATATAGGAAATTGTTGATTGATTTGAGATTTACACTCTATCTCGCCCGTAACTAAATCAGCATAGCAAACTAAAGTCCAGAAACCATTTAAAGATTTTGGGTTAATTTTGCAAGATTCAATTTTTATTTCATCTTTCGTGGGCTGTGATTTAGTTTTGTCATCTCCAGAATTACAACCAAAAATGAACATTAGTGAAAATGTTAGTAGAAATAATCTTTTCATTAAATAATAAAGTTTAAATCAGGCTATTAATTTAAAAAATTTCAATCCTGATTATTAAAAAAAAGGACTGTCAATTTTTAACAGTCCTTTTGAAATTTAAATCCTATTATTTTGCTGGAGCGTTTTTCAAAGTTTCCACTAAGAAAGCCCAGAATTTTTCCACAGAAGCGATATTCACTTTTTCGTCTGGAGAGTGAGGGAAGCGGATGGTTGGTCCAAATGAAATCATGTCCCAGTTCTTGTATACGCCACCTAATAAACCACATTCTAAACCAGCATGTATCGCTGCAATTTTTGGAATTTTACCAAATTGTTTTTCGTAAGCAGCCAACATTTCTTTTAAAATTGGGGAATCCATATTTGGTTTCCATCCTGGATATTGACCATCCATCAAACAATCAGCACCAGCAAGAGTATAAACGCTTTCAATCATATTTTCTAAATCATCTTTTGCAGAATCAACGGAAGAACGTAATAAACATTTTACTTCGATAGTTCCGTTTTCAGATTTTACGATTGCAAGATTTGTTGAAGTTTCAACCAAACCAATCATATCCTGACTCATTCTAATTACCCCATTTGGAGTTGCATAAAGCGCATTCACTAAATTGCAAGAAGTTTTTGGGTCAATTACTTTAGCAGGAACTGCAACAGACTCAGCAGTAATTTTAATATCGGTTTCAACACCTTTATATTCTGCAACCACGATTTTAAATAATTCTGCAACGTAATTTTTAAATTCCGCAACTTTATTGCTTGGAATTGTAATAACTGCATTTGATTCGCGTGGAATAGCATTACGCAAAGAACCACCTTCGATAGATGCAATTCTTAAATCTGCATTTTTATTTCCCCACCAAAGAATTCTGTTTAGAATGATATTTGAGTTTCCTCTTTCTAAAGCTATATCAACTCCAGAGTGACCACCTTTTAAACCACCAACTTTTACTAAAAATGCTTCAGAATTTGCAGGAGTTGCTTCTTCGGTATAATGGAATGTGAGATTTGCATTGGTACCACCAGCACAGCCAACATAAAGTTCGCCTTCGTCTTCTGAATCTAAATTCATTAAAATATCACCAGTTAAAACGCCAGCTTGTAAACCAAAAGCTCCAGTCATACCTGTTTCTTCGTCAATTGTAAAAAGAGCTTCAACTTGTCCGTGAACTAAGTCGGTAGCTTCTAAAACTGCCATAGTTGCAGCAACACCGATTCCATTATCAGCACCAAGAGTTGTTCCTGTTGCTTTTACCCATTCGCCATCAATTCTAGGAACGATTGGATCTTTTTCGAAATCATGAGCAGTGTCATTGTTTTTCTGAGGAACCATGTCGATATGACCCTGTAGAACAATGCCTTTTCTGTTTTCCATTCCTGGAGTAGCAGGTTTTCTAATTATTACATTGCCAACTTCGTCAACAACTGTATGCAAGCCAAGACCTTTTGCCCAAGCTACAATATGTTCTCTGATTTTTTCTTCGTGTTTCGAAGGATGAGGGATTGCGCATAAATCTTCGAAATGATTCCAAAGACCAGCTGGTTTTAAACCATTTAATACTTTTGTCATTTTTTATTTCTCCTTTTTTAATATTTCTTGAAATGATATGTATTTATTTGAATATAAGTGCGACAAGAATTTCCCAACGCGAGCATGAACTGGCTGAACTTTTTCACCTAAAGTAGCTTCAAGCTCATTGCAAATATCGTTGACTTGATTTTTTCCATCAATACGAATCCAGGTAGCAGAACCCAATTCATCTAATTTTAAATGAATAAATGGGGTTTTTCTACCCAACATGTATTTGCTTACTTTGGCATTTTTAAACTTTGGATACAAAATAGTAACCAAACCGTTTTCGTCAACCTCATGTCCCACTTTTGTAAAAGGTGTGAGATCAAGCAAACTCATGTTTTTTAAAATTTTTCTCCGTTCAAAGAAACTGACTTCCATTTATTAATTTATTTTAGAAAGTAAAGACCTGTACTTCTACAGGTCTTTTTTGATTATTTATTTTTTAGAAATTTCCACTTGGAGGAGGTGGTTCGTCTTCTGAACCTCTACTCTTTAACGGAACAATAATTAAAATTAATGCGATAATTGTCAATACAACCATACTGATAATGAATGATGGATCTTTGAAAATCTCTAAAGTAGGAACTTGCATAAAATAAAGCAATGCAAATACCAGCCCCATTAAAGCTTCACCGGCAATAAAACCGGAAGCCAGCAGCACTCCCGTATTTTCGATACGTACACTTTGTCCAAGAGAATATTTCTTTTTCTCACTAACCATTTCAACGATTCCTTTAACGCAACCACCTAAGAAGATAGCAAAAGTTGTTTCTAAAGGTAAATACATACCAACACTTACAAGCATCGGACTTTTAACCTGCATTAAAATTAAACCAAGTCCCATTAGCATACCAACAATAATAAGTGGCCATGCCATTTGTCCGCCAACAATACCTTTTGAAAGCATTGCCATTAAACTAGCTTGAGGAGCAGAAAGGTTTTTACTTCCGAAACCACCTTCGTAACCGTCTTTTAAACCTTGTGCAATATCACCTTGATTTAAGATAACCAATACACCAAACATTACAGAACCAGCTAAAATAACACCAATGATATCACCAATCTGCATTTTCCATGGAGTACCGCCAAGAATATGACCAGCTTTTAAATCTTGAAGCATTTCACCAGCAACTGCAGCAGAAACGCAAACAATGGCAGCTACTCCAAGAACTGTTGCAACCCCTTCGTTTCCAGAAACGCCAAGTCCTACTAAAAGTAATGCAGTAACAACCAAGGCGGTTAAAGTTAAACCACTGATAGGATTGTTACTTGAACCCATAATTCCAACAAGGTAACCAGAAACAGCACCAAATAAGAAGGCCAATATAATAAGAACAGTTGCCGCAGCAATTGATACAATTAGAGAAGCATTAAAAACCACAAATGTGATGAAGAAAGTTAAACACGCAACTGCCAAAATACCTACTACGATCCAGATGAAAGAAATGTCTTTTTCAGTACGATCAAATTTTACGTTTGTTCCGCCTGCAGCTTTACGAACATCACTAATAGCTCTTGATAAACCAGCACCTAAACTTTTTCTCATTTTAAATAGAGTAAAGCAAGCTCCCATTAACATACCACCGATTGCGATTGGACGAACAATAAATCTCCAAACTTGAGTGATTTGATATCCAGAATCGCTAACTTTTGCTAAAGCGTCTGCTGTTGAAATACTAGGATCTTTCACTTGCAACATTGCTGCCCAGCTATTTAAGAAATCCATGTCAATCGAAGGTGAAATAAAATAATAGATAATTGGAGCAAGTAATCCCCAAGCAATTAAACCTCCACTAAAGTTCAAAGCACCTAATTTAGGCCCAATGATATATCCAACACCCATATATGCTGGGCTAATTCCTGGTGAACTTAGTAATAAACCACCTTGTCCTTTAAAAACAGTACCAGTAATTGTTTGTTTTGAGAATACAATGAATTTTGACCAAGATGTTGCAAAGAATTTGAACTGACCTAATGCTTGAATTAAAGCACCACCAGCCATTGCACCAAAAAGATATTTAGATCCACCGCCGCTTCTGCGACCAGCTTTATGGATTTCAGCAGCAGCAATTGATTCAGGGAATTTCAAATCAACGTCTTCAACCATCACTCTACGAAGTAAAGCCACAAACATAATTCCTAAAACACCACCGGCGATAAGAATTAATGAAGAAGTTAAATAATGTCCAGGTGTATAAAATTCTGTCCAGATTCCTGAAATAAAGAATGCAGGTAAAGTAAAAATTGCACCGGCAGCAACTGATTCTCCAATAGAACCAACAGTACGGGCAAAGTTTTCTTCCAGAATTGAACCTTTTACCATTTTAAGAATCGCCATTCCGATAACAGCAGCAGGATAAGTAGCTGCGATAGTCATACCAGCTTTTAATCCTAAGTAAGCATTTGCAGCTCCTAAAACTACCGACATAATCAAACCTATAATCAAGGCTCTGACGGTAAATTCAGCCATATTTGTTTCTGCCGAAACGAAAGGCACGAATTTTTTTTGTTCTGACATATTTCCTCCTTTTTAGTTAATATTTAATTGTTTGTTTTAAAAAGCTAAGTAAGAAAATAAAAATGAATTAGGCAAAGAATATTTTCATGAATTGATGAAAACCTTTAGAAAAAAGTCTAAGAATCAAAATCCATAAATATGAACCAACTTTTTGGTCACGAAAAATTCTTCTTCAAAATAATTGGGCAAATCGTAAATAGAAATTTTCTTTTTTATTTGTGAAACTTCTTGTTTTACATCTCCGCCTTTTAAATAAAGCAATCCGTTACCGATAGAATTGATGTTTTCTTTCTCCACTTTGTTTTTAGTCCAGAAATAAAAATCAGGTAAATTAGTTACTGCCCGGCTTACAATAAAATCAAATTTTGAATCGATCGTTTCAACACGGCAATTAAGGGCTGTAACATTTTTCAAATTTAAACTACTTGCCACTTCCTTTACAACAGTAATTTTTTTCCCAATGGAATCTACCAAAGTAAAATTGGAATCTTCAAAAAGAATGGCCAGTGGAATTCCAGGAAAACCTCCGCCGGTGCCAACATCTAAAATTTTGGTACCACTTTTAAATTGAACAATTTTCGCAATGGATAAAGAATGTAAAATATGATGCAAATAGAGATTATCAATATCCTTCCGAGAAATCACATTTATTTTTTCGTTCCATTCTTTATAGAGATCGAATAATTCGATGAAGCGATTGATCTGTAGTTCAGTTAAATCTGGAAAATATTTGGTGATAATTTTTATCAT
>JACAAW010000074.1 GCA_013377115.1 Bacteroidota bacterium
ACATTAAAGTTTTTGAAGAATTGATAGATTTGCATTTTAAAATAATTGGTAAACTAAAAGAGCAAAGGATAGTAATATAAAAACTGGTGCTAACAGGCTTCTGCTTTCAGTGGCGGGACAGTGGCTCGTGAGACCCGCCAGTAGGCGGGCAGGCTTAAATTAATAATTTAAACGGTTGTGCTTCGTGGAAACAGCAGTGAGTAAAATCGCCACCGAAAAGCAGCAGCCAGAACGTTAGCAGCAACTTTTAACAACGATGTAAGAAAAATGAAAATCATCAAACGAATAGTATTAGCAATTCTTATTATTATAGCAATTGGACTTTTATTTCGTGGGTGGTTTTACAGAAATTTGATTATTTATAAATCAGTTGGACAAAGAACAAATTATTTAGTAACGGACAGAAAACTTGCTGACTACATTGAATTAAGTGTGGGTGAAAAAAAGGATCCTGACATTAAGGATATTATTAAGCTCAGCCTTTCCATAACTTCACACCAATTAAATTTTACAGCATCCAGAAATTACAACGACCCTAACAAACTCATATACTCAAAGACTGCACATTGCGTTGGTTACGCTTCTTTCTTTGCTACAACGTGCAACTACTTATTGAAGAAATATGAACTTGGTGGCACATGGACAGCAAAACCACAGATTGGTCAACTTTATTTTTTGGGGACAAATATTAACAAATTCTTCAAATCTTCTTTTTTTAAAGACCATGACTTTGTGACAATTGAAAATAAAGCAGCTTGTGAAATATTTGCAGTTGACCCGACATTAAATGATTATTTTTACATTGACTTTGTAACATATAAATAATTCTAAAGACTAATGAAAAGCAGCTGCTAACAGCAATTGAAAGGACTTTATAGAATGAAAAAATAGGAAATATTATGAGATTAATAGGAATTTTTATTTTAATCTTTCTCGTCAAGACTTCATTTGGACAAGACACTATTTTCAAAATGAAATTGAAGCCGATAAGCCAATTTCCTTTTCCTTACTTAACGACAGAAGAAAAGGAAAAAATTAATAAAGAAAAAGAAATAGATAGCCTAATCAATATTCAATACAATAGTGACACATGCCAAAAGAAACGGTTGGAATATAAGGCACTTTGTGAAACGAATAGAGAAAAGATAATGATAATGAAGAAAAAAGTTGAAGAGTTAAATGAACAAGCTAAAAATTCTGGCTTTTACTACTTTTTAGTATTTGACTGCAAACCTGACTCCTTTGTTTTTAATGATTGTTGGGGGACTTACATTATGTCTTCTGATAAGTCTTGCGATTATTTCGACTTAAAAATTGAGAAAAAGGAAAAATCAAGATTAATATTAGATGGACCTACTGGAGAAATTTTCTATTACGAGGATATTCGGAAAATGCCAAGATAAGCAACATGCCGCTAACAGGCTTCTGCTTTCATCCCGACAGCCAAAGCTGTGCGGGACAGGTTGGCGGAACAGTGGCTCGTGAGACCCCGACACAATAATGTATCGGGACAGCCAGGAAATTAATAATTTAAACGGTTGTGCTTCGAGGAAACGACAGTGAGTAAAATCGCCACCGAAAAGCAGCAGCCAGAACGTTAGCGTTCATTAAAAAAATCAACTTTCGACGAGAATATTTAGGAAAAGACTTGTTTGGATGTAACTTTTAAGTTACATTTGCAAAAACCAAAATTGTATGGAAAGAATCCGGACAATAATTTCTTATAAAGGACACTTCGAGGAATTCCTTGCTTCACTTCCTGTCAAGGTGCAGACAAGATTTATAAAATCCTCGAGATTGTAGAATTCCAACAACAAATTCCGACAAAGTTCATAAAACACATTGAAGGAACGGATGGACTCTATGAGACGAGATTCTCTTTAGGAAATAATATCTGGAGAGTATTTTGCTTTTTCGATCAAGGTCAACTTGTGATACTTTTAAACAGTTTTCAAAAAAAGACACAAAAGACACCACGGACTGAGATTGCAAAAGCGGAACGACTAAAACAAGAATATTTTAACGAGAAAAGGAGAAAGTAAAATGAAAAAAACAAAAGAAAATATCAAGACCTGGTCACAAATCAAGGATGAGCAATTTGGGAAGGAAGGAACATCTAGACGCGACGGACTTGACAGAGAATTTGAAACCTTCAAGATTGGCATTATTCTAAGACAGGCGAGAGAATCAAAACACCTGACTCAAGAAGAACTTGCAAAAGTAATTGACAAAAAGCGGACTTACATATCTCGCGTAGAGAATGATGGAAGCAATATCACATTACGTACTTTATATGATATTGTTGAGAAAGGACTTGGCGGAAAAGTAACAATTGGAATAAAAATTTAACGAAACGCTAACAGGCTTCTGCTTTCATTGGCGTGACAATGGCTCGTGAGTCAGTGAAGTAATAATTTAAAAGGCAGTGCTTCGTGGAAACGGCAGTGAGTAAAATCGCCACCGAAAACCAGCAGCCAGAACGTCAGCATTGATATAGAAACTTTATGCAATAAAGAGGATTTCACAACTAATTTACCAAAAATTGACTAATTACAGTTATATATATTCATTCAAATACGATTTTCATCATAGCGATTTATGCAAGTTGGAATCTAGGCAACTTTTTGATAAAGAGGAAAAAAATGGAATGCTATTTTCGAATATCAAGGTTGATCCTTCGATCAGTCCTTTTATTAAAAAAAGATTTGATATTATTTCATCCTCAGAAAATTATTCTGAATTATTAAAAAACATTAAGAAAGAAAACATTGGTGTTGATGGTTTTAAAGTTGAATACCTGACTCTGGATGGTGATCCTACAGAATATTCCGAAAGACTTAACAAGTTAAGAGAAATCGGGTTTATCATAGATGCTGCACCCAATTATTATAGCCCATCGATAACTTACTCTTTATGCTATTATGAAAATGTTTGGTATTTCGGGGTTTTAAAAAAACAAAATATCGACTGGCATAAACACAAGAATAAACCTTATTCATTTAGCAATTCAATAAGCATAAATATTGCTAAAACGCTTGTCAATATTGCATCCAAAGGAAATAAATTCAATCGAATAATAGACGCTTGTTGTGGCACTGGTACCGTAATACTAGAAGGATGTATTTCAGGATACAACATAGAAGGATGCGACAATAATTTGAAAGTTTATCAACACACAATAAATAACCTTTCATACTACAACTATACAGCCAATGTGTATCTCACGGATATTAAAGACCATAACAAAAAATACGACTCAGCTATTATTGACCTTCCATACAATTTATACTCCCATACAAATGACACTCTTATCTCAAACATTATAGAATCAACGTCAAAAATAGCCGCTCGGGTAGTTATTGTTTCTATTTCAGATATTGAATCGATAATCAAAAAATCAGGACTAAAAATTTCTGATTTCTGCACAGTTGAAAAAAGAGGAAAAATAAATTTTACACGAAATATATGGGTTTGCGAAAAAGAAATTAGTAAGGACTAAGATAAATAATACGAAAAACACATCATTTATACCCAATGCTAAAATGCCAAAACAACAAAATAGAATTAACTTTACAATTAAAAGTGGTGAGGTAGCACGATAATCACTACCAATAAAAAATGAAAACAAAAATTATATTTCTGAAAAAAGTGGCATCCTTATGCTTCTTATTGATATTATTTTTTTTCAACAGTAGATCATACTCACAAATTATATATACTGACATACCCGACGCTACACCCAACGCTACTTATCCTTTAGATTTGAATAATGACAGTATTGTTGATTTTTTAATTCAATTCGATTTGGGTGATAAGGTGATGTGTAAACCTCAAAATAACAATGCTTATTCGGGGAATTTTATTGGTGGCGTATATTTACCATGGGCATTATCTACGTTTGCCTCTATTTGTGACACACTAGCAACCTGGTATGATTCTAATAACTCTGGGACAATGGCTTGGGGAACAAGCATAGGTTACTGGCCGGGGGCAACAAATAAATATTTAGCACTAAAACTAATTGTGGGAACAAACACCTACTATGGCTGGGCACGTATAGATATATTGGCAACATCCACATCGTTCACCATAAAAGATTATGCTTACCAGAGCACCCCAAATGCTTGCATTCAAACGGGACAAACCTCCTCAGGTATTAGTGAAAATTCAGGTAGCCCTACTTTTTCTATGTTTCCCAATCCTTTCATTACCTCAACAACAATACAGACAATTGGCGATCTTAAAAATGCAACACTGACAATTTACAACTCATACGGACAGACTTTAAAGCAAGTAAAAAATATTTCGGGGCAGACAGTTTCTTTATCCCGTGACAATCTTCCAAGCGGACTGTATTTTATTAGGCTTATAGAAGAAAATAAAATCATCGCAGTTGAGAAATTAATAATTATTGACTGAAGATAAAGACAACAATACACGGCCTGAAATAAGGTTTTGCAAATCTTATTCGTGGAAACGGAAGTGAGTAATTAGCTACCATCATCAAGCCCAAAAACGTTGGCAGTTTTTGAAGGTCAACACTCATTGACATACAAAAAAAAAAGTTTTAAATTTGACAATAAAAAAATAAATTATGGCAAACATTATAAAACTACACCGTGTTTTTTCTGCACCAGTAGAAAAAGTCTTTAAAGCATTTACAGATGCCGATGCTATGGCTTCTTGGCTTCCACCTTATGGTTTTGTTTGTAAAGTTCATAGTATGGATTTAAAAATAGGCGGAACTTACAAAATGACCTTTACTAACTTCACAACAGGTAATGGGCACTCTTTTGGTGGTGAATATTTAGAAATTATACCCAATGAAAAATTAAAATATACCGACCGATTTGACGACCCTAATATGCCAGGACAAATGATTACAACCTTAGAATTAAAAAAGGTTTTATGTGGCACTGAACTTTTTGCAACACAAGAAGACATACCTGATTCAATACCTACTGAAATGTGTTATTTAGGTTGGCAAGAAAGTTTAGACAAACTGAAACGATTAGTAGAACCAAATATACCAGATGCTTAAAAACAAATCATTAATTTCTAAAAAAATAAATAGTACAAAATGGCACAAATAAATCCTTACATACATTTTAACGGAAATGCAGAAGAAGCATTTACTTTTTACAAATCTGTTTTTGGCGGAGAATTCGCAATGATAGCACGTTTTAAAGATATGGAAATGGCAGAGCGCCCAATCTCTGAAAACGAAGCAGAAAAAATTATGCACATTGCTTTGCCAATAGGCAAAAAAAGTGTTTTAATGGGAAGCGATACACCAGAATTTATGGGCAAACATAATGAAAATGAAAATAGAAGTAAAATAATTATTAGTGCAGAAAGCAAAGAAGAAGCTGACCATTTATTCAATGGTCTTTCAGCAGGTGGACAAGTAGAAATGCCAATTGCGGATAGTCCTTGGGGTTCGTATTTTGGAATGTTTAGAGACAAATATGGCATCGAATGGATGGTGGATTTTGACCCGAAATATTAGGGTCAAATTTAACTGAATCAAAATAAATATAGAAAATGAAGAAAGAAAAAATAATCTTTTGGACAGCGTCAATAATCATCGCTTTATTTGAAGGAGTTATGCCAGCATTGACTTCACAAACAGAATTGGCAAAAGAAGGAATTAGACATTTGGGCTATCCTGAATATTTTGGAAACGCCTTGGTTGTTTTTAAAGTTTTAGGAGTATTGGCATTAATTATTCCACAAGTTCCTAAACGAATAAAGGAATGGGCTTATGCTGGTTTTGCGTTTGACTTTATTTTTGCGACAATCAGTCACGGAGCAGTTGACAGAATAAATGGACAAACATTTTTCCCTTTGGTTTTTTTCGGAATTTTAGCAATTTCATACATTTACTATCACAAATTAAACCCTAACAAAAATTAAATATTATGTCGTTTCAAGCATATATAGACAATATCAAAGCCAAGACAGGAAAGAAACCTGCTGACTTTAAAAAATTGGCGGAAAAGAAGGGATTTATCATTGACGGACAACTTAATCCCAAAATAAAAGCAACCGAAATTACGAATTGGCTAAAAGAAGAATTTGAATTAGGACACGGACATGCAATGGCAATTTATATGTCATTTAAGGGAAAAACTGAATGACAAAAACAAGGATCCACTAAAAACGGGCATAAGAAATTAGCCGTGACGTGCTTAAATAATACTGTTACAATAAAAATAATAAAAATGGGACAAGGGACAAAAGATAATCCGTGGAAACTAAAGACTCCACCAATGACATCTGAATACGAAATGTATAAAGATGAAAAGGACGGCAAAGAAGTAATTGTCTGTGTGGTTGGCAAGACAACTTTATTATATGACTATCGCTGTATTGCGGACCTTCATACTATGCTAAAAAAACATGGCGACTGGATGGAACTTGGCAGTGCTGACGAACAGAAACCTGCAAAAGAAGGAACTGTTGAAGCTTGGGGACGTTCGGAAAACAATTCTATCGGTGGTTGGTATGGACTAAAGAAAGGACTTCGCGGACGCTTCGGAATGTATATTTCACCCTTAATGGAAACTTTAGGTCTCGCTGAGCTTACACATGATGCAAAGGGAAATAAAATGAAAGCAAAATAACAATATTGAAAGCACGAAAGCATAACTTTGTGCTTCTGCCATCAGCGCTTCATGGGTTACAGATACTTAAGAAATTCTTATTTTTTTTGCAGGGAGAAACGAAATCGTTTTTAATACCCCCGTCATCAATAGCAATGCAATGTTAGTAGTAATTGCCTAGGACAAATTCTCCGTAGACAATTTTTTTGGTAACAAATAAATATACAATCTGACAAAAATGAGCAGACTATTAATTTTCATCTTCTTTTTTTCGCTATCTGCTTGCGGACAACCGACTAAATCTTCAGCAGCAAAAACAGACCTGGCTAAAATCTATTCCCAAGCCATTGCAGAGTTTATAAAAGCTGCTTTTAAAAAGGACAAGACTACTTTTGACACTTTATTTTTTGGAAAGCACGTTTACGGACAACCTGACGACTTTCCAGACATTGAACTCCCGCAGACAATTGAGAAAACCCAAATCAGACTTATTGCACCTGAGCTAGGACAAAAAAAACAGGCGGAAAGAAAATCTTTGATTTATGTGAATATGATTGGCTGGGTTGACAATGAAAAAGCAGAGTTTGTATTAGTTGTTTTCACAAATGGTGGAGAGCATCAGTATGATTATTTTATTAATTTTATCGCCAATGCTTCAACAAACAAATTTGAGTTGGACAAAATAGAGTTTGAAAACTACTTAAATCTTAAGGGAGAAAAACCAAAACGAACCAATGTTTACAAAGACGAAAAATAAGTTTTGGATAAGTAATCATAAATAATGATGAGTAATTAGTGCTAATGAATTCAGAACAAGTAAAAGCTTGCTATGTTCAAATATTCCCATGTTTTTGCTAATGTCTGTAAAAAATAATTGAATAAATATGATAAAAAGTGATTTAGTTAAGAAACTTATAATTGTTTTTCTGATGTTTCCCCTTTTTTCTTATTCGCAACAAAGAACAGATGCTCAGGAACTACTTAACAGCATAAATAAAACCCCTGAATATATTTCTTCTGCCATGACGCACCAATTTCCATTTTCTTCTGCCAACCTGGGCTATTCAAAAGAAGAAATAGCGAAGGCGAAAATCAAATCAATTTCAATTTGTTTAAACAACAAATGGGCTAATACAGGTAATGAAAAAGGTTGTATTAAATACTTATACGACCATAAGGGAAACATGATACAATCTACATCTTTTGATTCGACAGGAAAAATAGAAAAGAGTTTTAAGTATTCATATTTATTTGATGCCAAGAAAAATATTGTTGAAATAAAAATTACGGAAGAACCAAGTATATATGTTATGTCCATCATTTGTAAATATGATTCCTTGGGCTATCTTCTGTCAAAAAGTTTTTATAAAATGGATTTACCAAAATCGGTAAATTCAATGCCCAATATTAATGAGGAAAAAGATGCAATGGAAGGATCTCCTCCAATTGATGACGGAAGATATACAGAAAATTATGAGTACAATTCCCTTCATCAATTAATAAAATACGAGGTAATGCATGGCAATATCACGGAAACAAAAAACTTTGAATATGATTCATTGTCTCGGTTAATTGCTTCAAAACAAATTTACCTAGAAAAAGTTTATTATAAAAATACGCCTCATGATATGAGCAAAGAGTATTGGGTTGACAGCATTTCGAAAACCTTTTCGGGAAGGGAATATATTTACGATAAAAGTTCAGGAAATGTTATTCAAAAAAAAATCAGCAATAAAGGAGGCAATTCAATTACCAAATACGTTTATACAAAGACAGGTATGTTTTCGGAAATTAATGAAACAACTAACAATCCATTGCAAACTAAATGGATAAAAAATTATTACGATGAGCAAGGCAGAAAAATAAAAACAGAAAATAGGGCTGGGGAAAACAATAGCTTATACAGCAGTTCTATTTATTCATACACTAATAAAGGCGCTATTGGATGGGTACAAAAAGAAATAATATTTTCTGCAACTGGAAATTCAGAAACTTATAGGACTTTTGATATTAACGCCAAGTTAACAGAAGAAAAAGGAACTTACACCGGACATACTATTGGCGACACAATAACAACACATAACACCTTCAGTAAAAAAATAGCATTTGAATATTTCCAATAATAAAAAATACAATTGATACAGAACTTTATTTAATTTTGTTGAAGAAAAGCACCGGCAATAATAAGGGCTAGGCAATAGGGATAAAATAATTCATATAGAAAAGGATTTAAACTCAAGTGTTACAATGAAAAAAATACTTTTAATATTATCATTTCTTATATTCAGTTTTTGTTGTTTTTCACAGAGTCGGAATATCTCAGAAACCACAAAAAAGGTTGTTTATGCAAGAGATGGCGGCATATGCAATTGCTGTGGCAGCTCTCAAAGCCTAGAATATGATCATATCACTCCATATTCATGCGGTGGTAGCAGTGATGCCTCTAATATTCAGTTACTTTGTCAAAAATGCAATCGAAGTAAATCAAATAGTTGTTATTGTAAAGTGCATAATAAGAAAGTAGGTATTAATTGTTGTGAAGGCAATGCAACTGTAAACAAATCGCCCAAATCTCCTTCTAAAACAAAAAAGTCTTCAACTACTTCGAGCCAATGCACAGGAACTACAAAAAAAGGAGCAAGATGTAAAAATATGACAACCAATTCTAGTGGCCGATGTTATTTACACTAAAAAATTATTACCCAATTTTTTAATTAATGAATTAGAATATGTTATTTGCATTAGACTTAAATACGGAAGAAGTAATCGTTTCAGATTCTCTAAAAGGAAGTAATAAAATAAATTTTATTGAACATATTGCGCGGAAAGATAATGACGTTCTGTTTAATGCTGTTTTAACTTTAACAAGCATTACAAAAGCTTCCAATTTTGATATTACAATTTTTAAAGCAATGGATAAAGTTTGTCAAATGATTTACAACAAACATAAAGAAACCAAGTAATTTTTTTTTGGATCAATATAGAAGGAGGAAAGGCAAAACGAAATGGCCAATGGTAGTAGTACCTTTCGAATTTCCGAAGGTTTTTGCGATGAAAAATCAATTTAATCGACGCAAATTTGATGTAATATCATAAATCGTCAGCCAAAAGTTTACTAATTTTCAGAAAAGCAAATAAGGATGGCATCGCTTCGGACAGAAAATTACAGCAGATAACAGCGTGTTTAACAATAAAAACATAACTTATATTAATAAACTAATAAACATATGCCATGAGAGTTTTTAATTTTCTTTTAATTTTATGTATATTCAATCCTCTTTTTGCTCAAAACAATTTAAAAGACAAATATGATGTGAAGCAATACATATTGGACCTGAATGTAAGTAATAATTCAACAATCATAAGTGGAAATGTTATTATTAATTCAACTGTCATTGCACCAATTTTAGATACATTTGTCGTTGACTTAATAGATACAGTTGTTCCTAGTCAAACCTTCATGGTTGTTGATTCAGTTTTAATAAATGGCGTCTCGAAAAGTTTTATTCATCATAATGACCTTGTTATGATACCTTTGCTAACAGGGATTCTTCAAAATCAACCATTCAAAGCACAAGTTTTTTATCATGGCAATGGTAACGCAATAAGTCAGACAGATTATAATGGTATCTGCAAATATACTTATACTGGAAAAATACATACCTGCACTTTTTCTGAACCAACTTGGTCGAAGGTATGGTGGCCATGTAAACAGGACTTGAAAGACAAAGCAGATTCAATCACTTTTTATATAACAACTGATTCAACGAATAAATCTGGCTCAAATGGGAAATTAATTTCAACAATGAATCTATTAAATGGGAAAGTAAAATATAAATGGGAAACAAACCATCCAACAGCTTTTTATCTGGTATCATTTACCGTTGGTCCGTTATCAGAATTTAAAACTTATGCCGTTTTGCCCGGTGGAACAGATTCTGTTTTAATTCAAAATTTATTGTTCCCAAGTTCAAATTTGTATCAATCGCATTTGAAAGCAATAAATAAAACAAAACAATTGATTTATTTGTTTTCAGATATTATTGGAACTTACCCATTTAAAAATGAAAAATACGGTTATTGTGTTGTTGGAACTCCTCTGGGAGCTATGGAGCATCAAACAATGTGCACTATTGGTTATCAATGTATGGATACAACATCGACTCTTTATGCCGGTTCATACTATTATTGGTATGTTGCACATGAGTTAGCTCATCAGTGGTTTGGTGATTATGTCACATTTTCTGATTGGAATGATATTTGGCTCGCAGAGGGATTTTCGTCATATATGGAATATATAGCATTACAAAGGTTAGAATCGCAAACAAAAGCCGATTATTGGATTAAAAATGCACAAACTGAAACTATGTCTCAACTTGGAGGTAGTGTATATGCTGGTTTTGACTACAGGTTAATGTATAAAAAAAGCTCGGCTATTATTCACACATTAAGGTACGAAATCAATAATGATTCTTTATTTTTTGCAGTTTTGAAAAATTATCTTTCAACTTATGCATATTCGGTTGCAACTACAAATGATTTTAAACAAGTTGCTGAATCAACCACAGGAATGTCATTTACTGACTTTTTCAATCAATGGTATTATGGTGAGGGATATCCTATATTTAATCTCAACTGGAGTCAGGAAAATGATACTTTAACTATTGTCTCAAATCAAACAACATCTTCTTCAATTACTCCGCTTTACAAAACACATTTTGATTTAAAATTATACAGTATTTCTGGTAATACAATGATACGCGAATATCAAGGAAGCAATCAAGAAGTTTATAAAATTCCCATATCAGGAATAGTCGATAGCATTGCTATTGACCCTGATAATTGGCTTCTTAAAGGATACAATATTGTTTCAAATGTAGTACATTGTGAAAGTCAAATTTATATTAAGTGCTATCCAAATCCATTTGACAAAACTTTATGTGTGCAATATAGTTTAGAAAAGCCACAATTAATTAATTTTGAAATAATGAATCAACAAGGACAAATAATTGAAGAAATAAGGAAAGCTGCAAATCGAGGAATTAATAATCAAATTATCGGTTCTTCGTTGGAAAACGGAATTTATTTTATTAAGTTATTCAGTGAAGATTTTATTAAAATATTAAAAGTAGTTAAAGAATAATTATACAGTGCACAGCATCTTGCAAACCATATTTTTGTCTGGATTGATAACGGTAGGATGACGTCATGCTCCTAGGTTTATGGTGTTAGAAAGGTGGCCTGCAGGAGAACGTTATTAGACGATTAGACAGAAATTAAACTAGAATGACATGGAAATTCAATCGCAGAGACTCGTTTTAAAAGAAATTTCATGAAATGATATTGAAGATATTCATTATTTGAATTCATTTCCTGAAATAATTGAATACAACGTGACGGGTATGCCAAAATACATTGACGAAACTAGAGAATCTGTTCGTCCTTATATTGATGGACAATCTTATACGCCAAGGCAGTTTTATAATTGGAAAATATTAAAACGAGACTCATTAGTATTTATAGGACTAGCTGGTATAAAATTTTCAGTTGACTAGTTGAAAAATGGAGATATCTATTACAAGTTGTTGCTAAGCCATTGGGGACAGGGTTTTGCAACAGAAGTAACAAAACTTATTAATAAGACTGGATTTGAAGTTTTGAAATTGCACAAAATAGAATTGCTATTTTGAGAAAGCAGGATTTTTCAATAAACAGTAATCAATTTCCAAACAATGGCTTATTAATTCCCCTAAATGAATTATCTGAAATTGTTGGAAATGAAATATTGACAATTGGGAAAAGAATTAGCTCAACTCAAACCAATAATAAATTAATTTCAAGTTATATAAACGCTATGTTTATGACTGAAATAGGAGAAATTTTAATATTGAACAAAGAATAATAATGCCTTACATGGTGCTGCCGCTCAGCAGGGGTAACAACACCAAGAACATTATGAATCATAAAAAACAAAAACCATGGTAAAGAGATTGTTAATTTATACAGTTGCGGTATTGTTCATAATAGTTAATAGCGGCTGCAACAAAGAGGAAAAATTATCAATAAAGTACCCTTCTTCCGGAGCTTATGGTGAAAATATACTTTCGCTCCCCGTTAATTCAAACCTCACGAATATCAATGGATATTCTTTATGTGCAGAATTAGGTAAAAAGGCGGAATTAAAAATTATTATTACTAAACTTTCTGGATCGGGAGAATGGTTTTACGCGGATGGTAATGGATGGACTGTTAGCAGTTATTCGGGCAGTTCACAGCAGTTTGAATCAAACAAAGATGGAACCATTGATCTTGATTTAATATTTGAAAATGGACCGGGCTCTTGTAAAGTAGATTTCTATGAGAATTCTTCCTCAGTGACCGATTCAAAGACTTTTTCTTGGTAAAAAAATGATGCCTCACTCTAAAAATTCATACATTTCTCTTCAGCTAAATTTTAAGTTGCAGCATTTGCTTGAGCATACTTTTAGAATAAACAATTTCAGAAAAATCCACCTTGATAATCCAGTTCGACACTCCTTAATCGTGTCATCTGGAAATAAATGAAAACGATATGAGTAAGTTAGTCAAAATGAAAAACAAATTCAATTTTATAAAAAGAATTCTTATTCCTGTATTTTGTTTGTTATTCTTTTATTCCTGTTACTATAATAGAAATAAAATAAATGCCACCATTAGCATAATAAAAGCTGAAAGCGATAGTACGGTTGTCGCAATTAACGATTACTATTCAAATAAAATTGAAACCTTAAGAACTTATATGGAATTTAGTTCGTTGGCCTATAACCTCATTATTTCTCAAAATAAAAAATTAGCCTCATTTCATAATGATTTGAATTCAGATACCGTTGCAGGAAAAAAAAAAGTGTTAGAATATTTAATTTATCATTATCCTATCATAATTCCTGGAAACAAAGGAAAGATGATTCATCATCACCGTTTTAATATTTTGGATTCAAGCCAAGTAAATATTCTAAATCAAAAAGTTCTTGTTGATGATGAAGAATTCAATAGCTATAAATTAAATTTTATTGATTATAAGTATTTTGAAACCAGTGAGTATGATAATATTCGATACACCTGGTGGAATCCCTATGTTGAGAATTATCGAGATCCTAAATTTTTTCAAGGCATGTCAACGGATTATTATAAAAATCCAAATATTGAAGAATCAGGAATGGTTGCAATTATCAACTTTTTTAAAGTTAGCTTAGATCGCTCATCTGAGAATCTTTCCAGTTTGTTTCAACTTTTTAAAATGCCTTTTTATTTGGTAGTTGGTAAAGAAATGTATCACGATTTAAAAATTGATGATACCGTTAATTTCCTAATTTTAGCTCATGAATATTTCCTGAAAAATAACCATCAAGGTTTTGTTGATAAACTTCAAGAGGCACATTTTTCTGGAACGAATAGTCTAAACAATAAACATTCCTCAGCTTGGATTCTGGGTGAATCGAACTCAAGTTGGTATTATACATTTTGGGTCAGGAGGAAGTCCGAAGGAAATGCAGACACCGTTTTTGCAATTCTAAAAGAAATTCAAAACAACTATAATTGATTTCCTTATTTTTGCATATTCAATTTAACTAATTTAAAAAAAATATAAATGAAACGAGTTTCTTTTATTATTGCTCCAATTATTTGCTTCGTATTGTTATTTTCAAAAAATTCGTATTCCGAAATAATAAGTCCAACCAATTTCACCGTTAAATACGTTTGCCATAATGCCAACAAAACTGATGAATTTTTGAGAATTGATTTTTTCAACGACAATGATATCAACGAAATTTATTATTCTTCTTCCGTCGCCAAAAAAGAATTGAAATTAACCATTTCCAAAAAGGAACTAAAATATGCTGAAGTGATGTTTCCAAATTCAAAAGCCGTTTACAAACTTAGTTTTGAAGGGGAAACTGTAAAATGCACCAATCCTGACAAGTCTGTTCAAATTTTTAATCAGATAATGGAAAATCAAATTGGAGACGTAAAATCTGCCATTGATACGCTGCAAATAAATAAGAAAATCCATTATTTGTCTCCATCAAGTCTTGGCGCTTTTTCTAAGGCAGTTTTAAATGAAGACGCTCCTTGTGTTAACGATCCAGTAATTAAAAATAATGGATTTCTAATTTCATGCGCCAATGGAAAAGTAATTGAACTCAATAATGTGAATAAAAGCGAAACTGAAGTTACTGAATACAAATTTCTAAAATCATTTAAAAGTATTAATTGTGCGCTTTTTTCTGAAATGCACTATGAAGGTTATTCACTTTTACTCATTGATTATAATGATGGCGCCACTTATAATGTATGCAGTGATTTGATTTTTTCTCCTGATATGAGCGGTTTTGTTACGAATTCATGCGGAATTTTCTATTTCGCCTTTACAAATAAAATGGAATATTGGACCATCACAAATGGAAAAATCAAATTGGCATGGGAAAAAACCATCGAAAAGGAGTGGGGACCGGATGTTGTTAGGTGGATTAATAATGATGAAATTATTATCAAACAGTGCTCACCACAAACTTCTGAAGGAACTGAGAAATATGTTAAGATGAAAATTAAGTAAATAATTTCATTCAGTTAAATTCTATTCTCCTTCGAAAAAATCCCATGATGAAACAAAAAACAAGAAATTGAGTTTAACGGATATTAATCTATTCAAGATTGATCAAGTATTTAGAAAAATTCAACTTATGAAAAATAGTATTGTCCTTTTTATTTTAATTGTTCTTTCCTTCCAAATTAAAGCTCAAAAAGCATCTGAAGCCGAAAATCTTGGAGCAATGGTAAATACAAAATATTCTGAATTAGCTCCTGTAATTTCAGCCGATGGAAAATTGCTTTATTTCATTGTTCAAGGAAGTCCTGAAAACTATAAGTTTAAAACAGAGAAAAAATCACAGGAAATTTGGTATTCCGAACTTGATAAAAGCGGTAAATGGGGCGAAGCCAAACATGCACCAACTTCAATAAACAAAACCGATTTTAATGCTGCTTATTGGATTTCGCCTGATGGCAATAGAATTCTGATTCGTGGGGCATACTCAAATGGAAAATATATTGGTCGTGGCGTTTCTATGTGCAATAAAACTGCCGAAGGCTGGTCGGAACCAGAAAAGTTAGACATTCTCAATTACGAGAATTTGGATTTGGGAAATTATGATGGCGCAGCATTTTGTAATGATGGAAAAACAATCTTGTTTTATTTTGCTGAAAGCGATGGAAGTTCATCTGGTGATATTTATGTCAGTTTTCTCAAAGAAAATGGGAAATGGACAGAGCCAATGAACTTAGGCAAAAATATCAACACCAAGAAATATATCGAAATGTCGCCGTTTTTGGCTTCGGATGGAGTTACTCTTTATTTTTCAAGCGATAGGCCTGGTGGATTGGGCAATAATGATATTTGGATGTCGAAAAGATTAGATGATTCCTGGATGAAATGGAGCGATCCGGTTAATCTTGGTGCACCAATCAATACCGAAGCTTTTGATGCTTATTTCTCCATCGATGCGAACAGCGAATATGCATATATGGTGACTTCTCAAAACACAATCGGAAGTCAGGATATTGTAAGAATTAAATTAAAGGAAAAAGAAAAGCCAAATCCAGTAGTTTTGGTTTATGGAACGGTTTATAACGCTAAAACCAAGCAGCCTTTGAGTGCAAAACTTTATTACGAAACACTTCCTGATGGCGTTAATGCCGGAAATGCATTATCCAGTCCAATAGATGGAAATTATAAAATCGTACTTCCTTACGGAAAAAATTATAGTTTCAGAGCCAATGCCACCAACTTTTTATCCGAATCGCAAAATATAGATTTGGATTCCGCTCGCGGTTATATGGAAATTAGAAGAGATTTGTATTTGTACCCAATAGAAGTAGGACAAACCATTCGTGTAAATAATATTTTCTTCGATTTTGCAAAATCTGTTTTACGTCCTGAATCTTTTCCTGAATTAGACAGAGTAGTGGCTGTTTTGAATGAAAATCCTACCATGGAAATTGAAATGTCGGGCCATACCGATAATATTGGTGCTGAATCTTTCAATGTTAAACTTTCTGATGACAGGGCCAAATCTGTTAGATTGTATTTGCTTTCAAAAGGAATATCAGAAAAACGAGTTATCGCCAAAGGTTATGGTAAATCAAAACCAGTAGCTTCTAATGATAACGAAGAAGGTCGCCAGCAAAACCGACGTGTTGAATTTACCATTCTGAAAAAATAATATCTTCTAAAATAGTCAGTTGTTTTTGTTATTTATTTCTGTAAATTTGAAATGATTAAATTTTAATACGATAACACTATGAAATTGACTTTAATATCATTCGTAATCTTGTTTTCAGGAAGTATTTGTTTTGGTGAAAACCTAAATTCAGTTGCCCTTAATAAAAGTGCTGAAAATTCTGGTTTTAATAAACTTGAAAAAAACGATACTTTAGAAATGGTTGGCAATATTGTTAAAATGTCATTCCGAACAAAAAACAGCAAAGAGGTTTCTGGTGCTTACGATTATTACTTCAAAACAGCCAAGCACAAATATTTTATTAAAATCAACGAAGGCGTTCTTTCCGCTGCTGACTTAGAATACAGATTAAAAATGGAAGTCCGCTTAAAATTTATTGTAAAAACTGGCGAATGGGATTCCGATCCAAATTCCAAAGATAAAGTCCAAAGCAGAACTGGTGAATACATTGTAATTCTACAGGAATTGAGGAGGGATTAGTTTTCTAGGTTGACGTCATTGCGAATCAGCTAACTGGCTGATGAAGCAATCTAAATTTGAAATAAATTAAGGAAAAAGTTCTATATTTGAAGAAATTATGTCAAGAGAAATTATAGAAAAAATAATACGGAATTATCTGTCTTCCTACAATCCTTTGATGATAGGAATATTTGGTTCGTATGCTCGACATGAAGAGAAACCTGCAAGTGATATTGATTTGCTTGTAAAATTCAAAAAAACACCTTCATTGCTTCAATTAATAAAAATTGAGAATGACTTAAGCCAAAAACTTGGTTTTAAAGTTGATTTACTCACAGAAGGAGCAATTTCCAATCAAAGAATAAAATTGAATATACAGCAAGACCTACAGATAATCTATAATGCATAAAGAAGATATTTCTTCTTGACAATAGAAGCGGTGCGAAGTTTTCGAACTTCGAACAAAAATAACCTAAAAAAATTGTGAAGTATGGAAACTTCTGAGAGCGGATTAATTTTTTTATCAAAATGAAATCAATAAAATATCTGTTTTTCTGGATTTCTTTATTCTTAATTTCTTGCAATTTTTCTGATAAATCTGATTCTCAAAAAGAAGAAAGTTATTTTGTTGAAAGTCGCTACTTGGATGGAAACCCAGCCAGTATTTCTAAACAATTTAAGGATACAATAATTAATGGAAAATCATTCAATTACAAATTTAAAAAACAATTCGACTCTATTGGCAATATTCTTAGAATTGGATATTTTATTAATGATAAAGCAATAGGGTTTCATCAGTTTTTTGAAAATGGAAAACTAGTTAGTATTAGAGAATATAAAATATTTTCAGAGGATCAGATCCAATTTCTTCAAGGGGTTGATTTATCCAAAGCCCAATCATTAACAGTCGATTCAACCTTTTTAAATGAAACATTCTTTTTTAATGCTAATAAAGAAATAATTATTGATAAAAGTTCTTTTTATAAAATTGATTTATTGAAGAGTACTATTTTTATTGGAGATTCAATAAAGGCAATTATTAGGTTTTTTGAGCCGAAAATCAAAATAAAATTTGTTCAAGTGTATTTTGATATCCCAAATGATAAAAATAACATTAGACTAATTCAGAATAGCAAAAATGAAATAAAATATTCTTATTTGCCAATGAAAAAAGGTAAGGGTAAAATTTCTGGTTTTGCTTTTATTTCAGGGGTTTTACATGAGAATAATAATAACAAATATTTTAGAGCATCAAGAATGATGTTCATAGAAAAAAATTATGAAGTGAAATAAATCAATGATTGCTAATTGGCTAGATCAATTTGTAATCCGAGCAAAAAATAACTGGCTAGCGTGGATTTGTAAACACTGTAAACAATACATTTGATAAAAAATGCTTTCCATTTATTCTTTACGGTATCTGTTAGATTCTGAAACGAGTTCAGAATGACGAACAGATGCAAATC
>JACAAW010000075.1 GCA_013377115.1 Bacteroidota bacterium
ACTAAAAACGGCCTATAAATCTCAATATCATTAACATAAACCAAATTCTCATCATAATTTCCACCTCTAACGCTGTACTGAGAACTTAATTCATTGTTTGAAATAACACCAGGCATTGTTTTAATTATTGCTTCCACCCCATTGTTCCCACCAGGAATGAAATCAATGGTCTTCGGATCGATTCGCATAAAGGTGGTATTCCTAATTTCCTTTATTTCTATGGTATTCAAAGAAGTAATTTCTCCAGAAAACTTTACTGCTAATTCTTTACGCTCCCCAGAAGTCAGTATTAGGTTTATTTTTTTTGTTGTAAATCCAACGCTGGAAAAAACCAAAGTAAACAATTTTCCCGAAGGCACCGTAAGCTCAAAGTTTCCATAATTATCAGAATAAGTACCTTGATTGGTGCCAATTATTGCAATTGTAACTGATTTTGCTGCAACACCATTAGAATCTAAAATTCTTCCAAAAACTATTGCATCATTTTGAGCGTTTGCAAAAAATGAAACTAAAATAAAAGTCAATAAAATCCCTATTCTCTTCAAAACTTAGCTAATTATGATTTCTTCTTAAATTTACCTTCTCGCCAGGCTTTAATAAACTGCGCCCAAGCAATAGGATTCAACAAATTATTTGGTTGCATTTGGCCAGCATAGTACAATTTACTTTGCTGGTTATTCATAAAATTTTTATAATTCATACTACCATCCATTGAAATATTGTCGAAATTCTCCTTGAGTTCTGCCAATGCCAAATTTTTCTTCGCTCTTTCAAGGTCATCATCAGGAATTTTTAATTCCACAAATGCTTTTTTAAATTGCTCGAGTGTTGGCCAAGGGTAAATCACCGTTTCATTCAGCATAATGGTATCGCTAGTCATAACTTGTATCAATGAATATTTAAATTGAGTTAAGCTATCTGGAATAACAAATGTTGCCTTTTTATAACCCAATGCAGTAAATTCAATGATATCGCCTTCTTGAGCCACGAATGAAAAGAATCCATAAAAATCACTAATCGTTCCTCTCCGTAAATTCTTAACCAAAATACTGGTATATGGAATTGGTTTTAAATCTTCTCCTCTGATAACCACCCCAGAAAATTGAACAGGTCGACGCTCATTTTCTTGAGCATAAGAATTAGCAGTCAAATATAATGACACGAAAACCAGAAAAGTTATTTTAACAAAATATTTCAAGGATAATTTTTATTTTAAATCCACCATACAAACCTAATCGAAATTTACAATAATCACAAAAGAATATTTAAGAAGTCGATATTTTAAAAGCCTAAACGAATAATAGTATTTTTTATTTTGCAAGACTCAAAAAAAAATGAGTCATCGGATAAAAACAAAAAAAGCCGTCACATAATTGCAACAGCTTTTATACAAATACCTATATTAACTATTTTATTCTACCTTTTAAACGAGCTTCTTTTAAGCAAGCGCTAATTCCGTTTTTGTCAATAGTTCTGATTGCTGAAGTAGATACTTTTAAAGTTATCCATTTATTTTCTTCAGGAATAAAGAATCTTTTTTCTTGTAAATTAGGGTAAAATCTTCTTTTAGTCTTTATATTTGAGTGAGAAACTTTGTTTCCTACCATCATCTTTTTTCCAGTTAAATCACAAGCTCTTGACATTTCTTTAGTATTTTTATATTAAACTTATTCTAATCGGGGTGCAAATGTCGTAAAATTATTTTAAATATCAAACCTTTATCAAAAAAATATTACATTTCTTCTAAAATTTGTTTCCGAAGCATATTCAAGGCTTGTATTGAAGTTTTTAAAACATTGCGTTCACGGTTTTCGCCAAAAAGAAATTTCTTGGCAAAAACGCCTTTCCGAGTAGCAATTCCAATCCATGTCAGACCAACAGGTTTTTCGGCGGTTGCTCCATCTGGACCAGCAATTCCAGTTGCGGAAATTGCATAATCGGTATTAAATTTTGTCATGACATTCATTGCCATCTCAATTGCAGTTTGCTCGCTTACGGCACCAAAATTTAAAATTGTTTCTTTTTTAACGCCTAAAAAATCGGTTTTTATTTCGTCGGAATAAGCAATAAATGAACCTTTAAAATATTTTGAACTGCCCGGAACTGATGTTATTTTATGCGAAATAAATCCTCCGGTGCAACTTTCAGCTGTTGCAATGGTTTTGTTTTCAGCATTTAATAATTTCCCGATTATTTCTTCTAGTAAATCTTCGTCATAACCATAAATATATTGAGGAATTTTAGAATTCAATGTTTTTACAAAACTCATTATTTCATTCCCAATTTGAGCTTTGTCATTGCCTTGCCCGCTTAATCTCAATCTAACAATTCCTGGTGAAGGCAAATAAGCTAATTTAATATGCGTTGGCAATGAATTTTCCCATTCTGCGATAGTTTCAGAAAGAAAGGATTCTCCGACTCCTTGAGTTAAAATTGTTTTGTGAAATATATTTGGCAATTTAAAGTGTTCCTGAAGTTTTGGAATGATGAAATCCTCCATCATCGGCTTCATTTCAAATGGAACTCCCGGCATAGAAATAATGATCTTTCCATTTTGATCAAACCACATTCCTGGAGCGGTGCCACAAGTATTTCTAATCGGGAAACATTTTTCTGGCAATTCAGCTTGCTTCTTGTTAATTTCGGTAACAGGCAATCCTCGCTGACCAAACAACTCCTCTATATCACCAAAAGCCCAATAATCAAAAACCAATTCACAATCAAAATACTCGCAAAGAGTGATTTTGGTAATATCGTCATTCGTTGGGCCTAAGCCACCGGTGATTAAAATTATTTCAGCCCGAGAAGATGCTAAATCAATCGCTTCTTTAATATGTTGTTTTTCATCAGAGACAACGGTAATCTGCTTTATCGAAATACCGACTAAATTCAATTTCTGTGCAATCCAGGAAGCGTTTGTATTGATAACCTGTCCAATTAATAATTCATCCCCGATAGAAATTATTTCTGCATTCATTTTTAAATATTTTTCTACAAAATTAAGAAATTTGAATGAAAGTCATCGAAAAACTCATAATTCCATTACTTATTATCTAATTCCAACTAAGAAATCCTTCCCTTTTTACATTGAAGGTCGTCATTGCGATACTCCCCTTGGCGGAGAAGCAATCTAAAACACGATTTCAAAGTTGATTGCTTTTATAGAAGACTCCAAAAGTTTTTGAAACTTTTGGAGTCTTGTTTTAAAAAAGCTTGCCTTAAATACTCATCAAACAAAATAAGTCTATTGTATTTTCTAAATCCTTTCCTAAATAATTAGAAAATATTTTCCAATAAGAAAAATTTAATTACATTTGCATAATCATTTATTTAGATACTTAGATATGTTACAAATAAAAAAATATTTTGAAGATTGGGATGGCATGCGCTATTTCAGATTAATTGCTGGATTGGTTATTGTTATTGCGGCAATTGTACAGCTTGATTGGGCAATTGGTTTCCTTGGCGTCTTTTTCTTATACCAAGCAATTTTTAATGCAGCTTGTGGTTGCAACACCTCTTGCGCCGTAAGTAAAAATCCTGTCGACACAAAACCTGAAAGAACAGAAAACACTATTTAGTAGTTTTTGGTTTTCTTTTTAGCAGATGTAATAAACTCAAATAAGGGTGGCGTAAAGCCATTTTGGGACCAGCATAACGCATGATTTCCTTAACTTTTTCTCTTTTCGATTCTGAATAGCAATGCACTGTACAGTTGTTGCAAGCTGGTTTTTTATCTTTAAATTGGCAATATTCTATTCGCTTAAAAGCATATTCCAGCAAAGAACTACATTCAGAACATAAAGAAGCCGAGTCCTGGTGATGGTCCTTACAAAATATTTCAACCATTGCTTTGATGGTTTGCTTTTCAACTGAAACGCTCATAATAATTATTCAAAAGTTAAAATTACAAAAAAAAGCCTGAAGAAATTCAGGCTTGATAATCTTTTCATATTATGAATGCATCAAGGATCAAGCGCTCCTTCGAAAACATCTATTTTATCCAAAAACTTTATTGAATTATTAATATAAATATCAGCAGGAATGGAGTTCCCCATATCCGTATCTTCAAGTAATCTAGAATTATCAAAAATTTGACCTAATTCAATAAATTCGATATAAGGTTCTAAGCCTGCAAATAAGATTCTCAATTTGCTGTTGTCCTCAAAAATACTGTTCCAATAATCCAGATATTCACCATGATCGTGCAATTCACTTTCAGGTTGTAGACGATTACGCGACCAGTTCTTCATTTGAGACATTAATGCTCTTTGAACAAATTTAAAAACTGGTTTATCAGGAAATTTATCCTCAATTGAATCAGTTACTTTTTTGCTATCAGTCATTGAGGCTTCTCCAGAAGAAACGTGGTAAGTGGTATAATGTCTTTTTGCAAACAATAATGCAACAATAGAATTTGCAGCATAATCTACAGGAATTATATCAAGTTTGGCTGCCGGATTTACCGGAACCAATCTCATTAGATTAAGCGTTGCTAAAGTCCACAAAATAACTGGAGAACGTGGAATTAATTCACGGCTATCGCCCATAATAATAGAGGGACGTACCACTAAAATTTTATCTTCAGGCAATTCTTTTCTCAACATCATTTCGCTGGTCATTTTTGTAAAAGTATATTTCACAAAATGTTTGGAATTAATGTTTGGAGAATCATCTTCATGAACTAAACAATGAGTTACTCCTTTTCCACAAATAGTTGCGGTACCAACATAAACAAAAGTTTTTAAACTCTTAAGACCTTTACTCCATTGCAAAATTGAATTAAAGCCATGAATATTGACCTTTTCTACCAAATCGTCGTAAATTTTTGAAAAAGAAGTATTCGCTGCAGAATGTATTATTACATCAATATCTTGGAGATTTGGATTGGTTTCTAATTGATTTTGTATATTATCATCAATTAAATTTCCCAGTACAGGAAAAATCTTTTTTTCATCAAAATAATCATCATGAAGCTTAAAAATCTTTTCGATTCGTGCCAGTCCTTCTTCTTCATTATTGGAACGTACCAAGCAAAAGATTTTGTCAACATCAAGTCTTTTCGACAAAACAACTAGAAGTTCTCCACCTAGAAATCCTGTGGCACCTGTTAAAAAAATATTCATAAAATATATCGTAAATTTACTGTTTCATAATACATTACTCAAAGACTTCTAATCCAATTATCCCTGCTATAATAAATAAAATTGACACTATTTTTGTAAATGAAACTGGTTCTTTAAACCAAATCATGCCAATTATTGCAATTAATGCAGTGCCAACGCTTGCCCATATTGCATATGCAATGCTAACATTCATTTTTTCGAGAACGAAAACCAGAGCTGCTAAGCTTAATCCATAAAAAACAAAAACAAAAATTGAAGGGACTAATTTTGTAAAACCCTCTGCATATTTCATGCTTATTGTTCCAAGAACTTCAAAAACAATACCTATTGCCAAATACAACCAATACATGGAAAAACTTAATTTTATTTATTTACAATTGGCAAAGATAAGATTTTCTGATTCAAAAGGTTGATTTATTTACAAAAAGGAAACCAGATAATTTCAAAAACAATTCCCAAGGCTTGAAATTAAAAAAACATGAATCTAATTTATATTTAAAAAATCTCTAATTAAGGAAGATTTTTTATTCCACCTTTTTGAAACCAAAAAGGTGGAGCCAAAAAGTTTTCTACCGAACAATGCTTCAACCCGCTTTGTTAAATGTTAAGAATCCTTAATAAAGTAGGTGCCTGAAAGCAAAATCAAAAACTCAAAAAAATACAATGACGTATCTTTTGCTTCCAGTCAAACGTCAAGCGCCTTTATTAGGATTCTAAACATTTAACATTCACGCTTAAACCGGCTCGCTGTTCGGAAAGGCTCACGCACTTTTTTTCTGCGAAAAAATGGAGTAGTTTTATGCAAATTACTTTTTTGTTTGCTTTGTTATGGTGTTTATTATTTTTAATGGTACAAAAGTGAACAATCAAAAAATTATTTCTTCAGAATAAACCATTAATTGCGAAAAATAGTAATTTTACGTTTTATTAAAAAATGCTCGACTACTTAAAATCTATAGACACCCAATTATTCCTATTTTTAAATGGGAAGCATAATGAGTTTTTTGACTTTGTTATGTATTGGTTTAGTGACAAATACATTTGGTATCCTCTTTATGCTTTTTTGCTATTTTTAGTTATAAAAAAATACAGAACTAATTCTTGGTATATCATTTTAGCTGTAATAGCAGTATTAATTTTAAGTGATCAAATTTCATCGCATTTATTAAAAAGTATGATACAACGTCCGCGTCCTTGCCATGAAGCTTCATTGGCTGGAATGGTGAGAACCCTCGGAAATGGATGCGGTGGCGCGTATAGTTTTGTGTCTTCGCATGCAGCAAATAGTTTTGCTATTGCCACTTTTCTTATATTGATTATCGGGAAATACTATCGATTCTTCACACCATTAATTTTAATTTGGGCAATAATTGTTTCATACAGCCGAATTTATTTGGGTGTTCATTATCCAGGCGACGTTTTATTCGGAGCAATTTTAGGCATCATTATTGGGATTGGAATTGCAAAATTATATTTCTACTTAATCAATAAAAAACTCAATTCCATTGAAAACTAAATTAGCTATTTTTGCAGCAATCATCATTTTTGGATTCATTCCTTCAGGGTTTAACCAAACTGTCAACTCAAAAAAGAATCAATCAAATAACAATTTCGATTACAATGGTTTTTGTAAAGTCTACCAAAAATTCACCAATTCCATTTTAAAAGCAGACACAACCGAATTTAACAAATTCATTAACAAAGAATTAGGTTTATTTATCATTGAACAACCAGGATCAATGCCATGGTTTTTTAAAACAAAAACTATTGGCTCTTATTTGTCGCCAGAAAATTGGAGTTTTTTCAATCGTCAATTTCAATCTATTAACCTACAACCCAAATTAGGAGATTTGCCTGTCGTAGATTGCGATTATGCAAATGATAGCAGTGCTTACAATAAAAACGGCTGTTTTGTTCAGAAAAAGAACAAATTTAGAACTGAGAAAATTTGGGAATATTCAGAAATGGATGAGGTAACAAAAAGAGGAATTGAACTTTCAGCGTCAAAAATAAGCCTTACAGTAATCAACACTTATAATTACGGATTTTATTTCGGCTTAATAAAAAATAAGTGGTACTTACTTTTTGTCGATTTAAGAACTCCTTGCAGTGCTTAATAACCTGATTCTCTGCCTAGCCAACTATCGACTTTTACCTTAAAAATATTTATATTTTTAACCGCAGGAACTGCAAAACTATATTTTTTATTGGTGTATTTAAGCATTATCAAATCTAAAGCAGCAACTTTCTCATCATAATCTTCAATAAAAACTGCTTTTCCATAAGCAATAACACTTCTAAATTTCATTGTAAAACTGCAGGCAACACTTTCGCTTTGAAAAGTCAATAAATGATCTGTGCTAAATGAAATACAAACATTAGCATTCTGTTTTAAGGTGTCAATCTTTTTGCCAGTGGGTGTTCCATGAAAATAAATGCAATTGTCATGATATCCAAAATTAAAAGGCAAAACATAAGGCATATTATTTTCATCAACCATTGCAACATTACAAACTTCGCATTTGTCAATAATGCTTTCAATTTCTGAAACTTCAGTAATTATTTTTTTCTTCATTTTTTATCGAATTTCAGCTAAAATATTTTATTATTTGGCTTCAAAGTTAATAGAATTAAGCATATCAATAAAGGCAATTCTAATAAAAATTAAAAAATTCAGAAAAAACTTTGATTTTATAAAATATTAGCATATTTTTACATATTTCAAAGACAAAATACAGAATTACAATCATTAAATAATTGTCAACCCCCAATCAATTGACATCCAAGAATAAAAATAGCAATTTAGAATTGATGGAAGAAATTCTTCGTCTTAGAAATTTGCTTGCTGCGAATAAAATAAATGATCCGGGCTCTTTGGATATTCAAGAAATAAACAAAATTGAGGAGCTGAAAGAAAACGAAGAAAAGTACCGTACTTTGTTCGAATCTGCCAATGATTCAATTTTTTTAATGAAAGATGATATTTTTATTGATTGCAACGCAAAAGCCCTCCATCTTTTTGAATGCAAAAGAGAAGATATAATTGGAAAAAAACCAACTCTATTTTCACCTCAATTTCAACCTTCAGGAAGATTCTCTGACGATCTTGCCAGAGAAAAAATTGAATTGGCAATAGCTGGCCATCCACAATTTTTCGAATGGAAACATTGGACTTTAAATGAAAAACTTTTTGATGCGGAAATAAGTTTAACAAAATTTGATTTAAAAAACAATACTTCCTGTATTTTAGCAATAGTTAGAGATATTACTGATAGAAAAATAGCCGAAAAAGCATTAAAAATCAGTGAAGAAAGATACAGGCTTATTACCGAAAACCTAAATGATATAGTTTCAAAATACAGTCCTTCGGGTAAAATCATTTACATCTCTCCTGTTTGCAAGAAGATTTTAGGATACGAAACTCATGAACTCCTTGGCGAATCATTAAAGAAATTAATTCACCCGGATGAATTAAGAATGCTTCATAAATTTCAAACTTCTAATTTATTAAAAGAAGCAAAAACAACAATCATCAAACACCGATTAAAGAAAAAAGATGGAAATTATATTTGGGTTGAAAGCAATAATCAAGTCGTTTTTGAGACTAATTCCGTTTTGCCGAGCGAAATAGTTTGCGTTTCTCGCGATATTTCTGAAATAATAAAAAATGATATTTTAATCAGAGAAATTGAAGAAGCTGAATTTGCTAATAAAACAAAATCCGAATTTCTGGCAAATATGAGTCACGAAATTAGAAATCCAATGAACGCGATTATTGGATTGTGCAATAACCTTACACGATCGAATCTTAACGACGAAAATTTAAAACAAGTCAATTCCATTCGAACTTCATCTCTTAATTTACTGAACATTCTGAATGGCTTATTAGATTTTTCAAAAATTGAATCTGGTAAAATTGAAGTAAATCCAGCGCCTTTCAACCTTGAACAACTATTTTCTGACATTTATAATTTGTTTGAAAATCAAGTTTCGCAAAAAAGCATTCAATTTAAACATCATTTTGATACAAATATTCCAACAAATTTAATTGGCGACAGTGCCAAAATCCGACAAATTTTAATTAATTTATTGAGCAATGCCATTAAATTTACCGAAACCGGATCCGTTGGATTTAGTGTAAAACTTATTAAAAAGGAAAAAGAAAAAGTAAGAATAGCTTTTACAATTTCTGATACTGGAATTGGAATAAAAAAAGAAGATTTAGAAAAGGTATTTTCTTCTTTTACACAAATAGATAGTTCTACAACCAAAAAATACGCAGGAACAGGTCTTGGATTGGCCATTGTGAAAAATCTTGCGAATATATTGAATGGCGAAATTTCTGTTAGCAGTGAATATGGAAAAGGCAGCACTTTTATTTTTGAAACTCCATTTGAAATCTCCAAGCTTGAAAATATTGAAATAAATTTGCCCTTATCGGATCCTTATTTAAACAAAATGCCTTTGAGAAAACTAAAAATTCTTTTGGCCGAAGACGATGCTATCAATCGAATGTATTTAAAAAGTTTCTTGGAAATGCAAGACTGGGAAGTGGAAACTGCTTTTAACGGAATAGAAGCTGTAAAGAAATATGAAGCAACGAATTTCGATATTGTTTTAATGGATGGCCAGATGCCGAAAATGGATGGATTTACGGCTACAAAAAAAATTAGAGAAATAGAATTTATCAATAAGAAGCATGTTCCAATTATTGCGATTACAGGTTATGCCGTGACCGGAGATAAAGAAAAATTTATTAATTCGGGAATGGATAGTTATATTTCGAAACCCATAGATGAACAAAAACTCATCGAAATAATTATTGAACATACCACTTAAAATGTTTTAAAGTTTTTTCGTAAATTTGTTGTTCGAAAATTTAAAACTATTTAATAAAATTCTTATGAAAAAAATACCTGCGGCCATTATTGCAATTGCCTTTTTGATGATTTCTATAAATACTGTTTTTGCTCAAAAAAACAACGAAAAATTCACTTATATTTTATTGAAAACCGATTCTGGTGATATTAAAATTAAATTATATAACGAAACACCACAGCACCGAGACAATTTCATCAAATTGGCTTCTGCTGGATTTTTTGATAGTTTACTTTTTCATAGAGTAATTAAAGATTTTATGATTCAGGGTGGCGACCCAAACTCTAAAAATGCACTTCCAGGAGCAGCTTTAGGAAACGGTGGACCAGGTTATACCATTCCAGCTGAATTTAATCCAAATTTAATTCACAAAAAAGGTGCATTATCTGCTGCCAGATTGGGCGATCAAATGAATCCAAAGAAAGAATCATCAGGTTCGCAATTTTATATTGTACAAGGTAAAAAGATGAGCGATGCTGAATTGAATCAAATTGAAAATAACTTGGTTCAAACCAAAAGGAATGATATCATCATGACTTATTATAATGATCCTAAGAATATTGCATTAAAAACCCGAATTGATTCCTTACAAAAAGCAAAGAATCAGGTTGAAATGGAAAAAATCATTAAGGATTTAAATGCCATGGCTGATTCTGTAGTTGCGAAATCACCTACTTTTAAATATACAAAAGAACAACGCGAAACTTATGCTAAAATAGGCGGAACGCCATTTCTTGATGGTGGCTATACCGTTTTTGGCGAAGTTGTAGAAGGATTGGATGTAATTGATAAAATTGCCAAAACCAAAACCGCACCTGGCGATCGCCCAGTAAATGATATCAGAATGAAGATGACGGTTTTGAAATAATACTTTTTTAAAAAAACCTAACAGGTTTTTAAAACCTGTTAGGTTTGGGTTTGAAACCCTGGTAGGGTTTTTTATTGAAAAGCCATAGTTGGCAATCGTTACAGACGTTTGCTTGCTGAAAATAAACTCTTGGCTAAATAATTCCATTATTTGAACTATTTTACAAATTACTATAAATTGAATTAAATAATGAAATTAAACCAAGAATAATAAATCCAAAGGCTCTAAAAAGGACATTCTTATAAAATAATTTATTTTCGCTCTTTGATATTTTAATTAAGGCAACTATTCCTATTATCAATAATGTAATCATTCCTATTACAACATTTGGGTAACCACCATACCAAACAAGCTCAATAAACATAATTCCTGCAACTACAGATGACAAAGCAAAACCCAAACCTATTGTACCTATAGTTTTTAATGAACCAATTTTAGAATAAGATCTTGCAATAAAAAGATCTTTAAAACTTAAATTATTTAGTAAAGCAAAAGTGAAAATAAAATAAAAGAACAACAATATTATGGAATGAATAAGAAAAAAAAATGGAAATACTGGAACCTTCAAATAGCCTAAAACCCAACAGCCAAATGTTGCTGATAATAATATTATTTCTGTTTTTTTCATAATTTTATGGCCGTTAACTGTTTTTTTTAATTAATAACTCCTCAAATCTATTGTAACGCCAGCTTTTCTATACTCATTTGTCAATTTTACCAATTTGGTTAAACAACCCTCTTTTGCAAGAAAATGATATCTGTATATCTCTGTATCTTTTATAACTTCAAAGTTGCCAACTCCATTTTTAGTAATAAGAGCTTGAAATTGATTCCCATTAAAAAATTCTTCACCATCAAAACCTTTATATTCAATAATAATTTTATAGCTATCACTAATAGATAATAATCTTGTATGACCATTTCTATATATTATTTCAAGGCTATCTTCTCTAAAAATTACAGCGCCAGCTGTTTTATATTTTTTTAAAAAATTTATCTGCAAAATAAGCAAAATAAAACAAACAACACCACAAACAGCCCAAAGTCTTTCAAAATCTAATATTTTATTTGCTCCTAATACTATAAATAGGAACATTATGATAACGTTTATTACTCTCAAAAAAGCAATAAATCTATCAATTTTTACAATTTCTATAGTTAAATTCATAATATACACCTTGTTTTTCTGTTTCTAAGGTCCAGGTATTGTTGGACTTGAAGCAATATTCCATATTATACCCCATTCTGTGGTATAGTTTCCTAAAGCAATATTTAGAATAGGCATTCCCCAACGTTCAAATCCCTCAACAGGTTTATTAGTGAACGGATTTTCACCATTTACAAGAGTTAAGGCATTGTATGTGTGTGAAACTGGGGTAATCAATAATGCAACACTAACAGTAAAAGCATGTAACTTAGGATTGTAAGGATCATTATAAGTATGACCTTCAATACTCATGCTATTTACAAATGCCCCAAGATTATCAAGACTTGAATAATGTGGACCAGATATCCAAGGGCCATTGCTTTCATCTTTTTTTCCACCAGCATCCCAGACATTTTTAAAACCATCACCACTAATTGAAAAAAACTTTTCCCCATATCCATAAACATAGCCAGTACTATGTCCTTCAACATTATATTGGCTATTATCAATTTCTTTTGTCGAAAAAGAAATCCAATATCCAATCTCACCAGCATTTTGAGAAAGTCCAAGTGAACCTAAATATTCACTACCCGACGAGGTAAGGTAACTTTCACCTGCTAAAATCTGTGTTCCTTTTCCATTACCACTAGAACCAACACCAACAGCCCCTCCATCAACAAAGAAAAATCCAATTCTTCCTCCAAACTGTCCACTTCCTAAACCACCACCACCAGCACCACCACCGGCTGTATTCATAAAACCGCCACCATGGTATGCATAAAAATCGCCAGCATCCTCATATTGGAAAAGCCAATTCTCCCTTTCAATTCGTGCTCGGTCGGCATTTATTGGACCCCATGAGCAAAAATACCCACTTGGGTCTGTTCCGGCCAAAGGATTGTTCATGCAATAACTATATCTATTATAACTCTGGCTATTACCAGGTGATTGTACAAATGGATCCGCACTTAGGAAACGACCAACTATTGGGTCGTAAACTCTACCATTCATATTTATGAGTGCAAACTTATCTAAATGCTCCCTTCGACAGAGCTCAGGGCAGGCTTGGCCGGTATAGCCACGGTCGAACAAAAACGTAGTTGGCAGGCCAGTATAAGTCCAATTGGTTGGATTGCGTCTGCGACCCCAGGCATCAAATGAGTTGCGTTGCAATACCGTGCCTGTGGCATTGGTTATTACATCAAAAGAACCTAATTTATCAGTGGTGGTGTAATACATTGAATTAATTCTTTGTCGTTTAACATAAATGGCTGCCAAGCCATCAAGTGCAAATATATAATTTTTTTCGCGAACATTGGTTGTGCTACCAGTTAATGTGGTTACCTTTTCGTAGTTAGATATAAAATAAGTTTGGCAATTACAAAAATTTCCTGGTCGTACGTAAACTTTTGTTTCAGAATACCCAAAATAAGTTTGAGCATCGAAAAACTTATGCTGAGCATTGCCAAAATAAGCGGCACTATTATCAAGCTAATGTGGACTAGTCTCCGCCTAATGCCGACTTTAGTCAAGCTAATGCCAAGTATGTTCAAGCTAAGGAGCACTATAATCAGCATTATGAAGATTATCGCCAAACTTATGCGAACTATTGCCAAGCTAAGGGGCACTATACTCAAGCTAAGGCCGACTTAAGTCGAGCTAATGAGGACTATTGCCAAATTAATGGGGAGTATAGTAAAACTAACGGGGACTATAGTCCCGTTTAGGCGGACTATAGTCAAGCTAAATTTTCGATTTAAAAAACATCTTATATGTTCTGCAATGGTTTATTTTATTACTATTTCAGGAATTGTGTTTTGCCGTAACCATAATTCTAAAAAGGTTGGGTTTATCATAATTTGAAAAAAATAAAAAAAATAATCTGTTCACACAATAATATATAATGCATTAAAGTTATAATAATAAAACAGGCATATGGAAAAATAGATACTATAAACTCATAAATAACTAAAGTCGTAACGATGATAAAATGATACTAAAAGTTTTGGAAGGTCCAGAATCATTTTTTAAATTTAAAAACCATCGTTATGAAAAAACCTCAATTGGATTTCAGCAAATTAAACATTCCTGGTAAAATTCAAAAAGCCAGAGAAATTGTAATCAAACTCACCGGTAATGCAAATTTCCCAAATCCCAACCCAACTTTACCAGTATTGACTGCGGCCATTAATGCTTTAGAACTAGCATATGAAGCTGCCGATGATGGTGGAAAAACCCTAAAATCAGTAATGAAAGCCAAAGAGAAAATTCTGGTAGATTATATTATCATGCTCGAAGGTTATATCACAAGTGCAAGTGGTGGCGATGAGCAAAAAATTCAATCAGCCGGATTTGGTGTTCGTAAAACCACTTCTCATGGAAAAAGAAAAGCTTCTATTAAAGCAACTAAAAATCCTGGAGAAGTGATTCTAACTGCCGAGATTGAGAATGGAAAATCAATAGCTGCTTTTGACTGGCAAAAAAGAAAGGACAATCCTTTGGTTTCTTCTGATTCGCAAAACGAAGCCGAAGAAGAATGGGAAGATATAGATATTACTTCAGCAGCAACTATAAAAGTTTCTGATTTAATGGTAGGAGAAAATTATTGGTTTCGTTATCGCCTAATTCTTCGCAAAAACATGAAAGAACCTTGGATTGTTTTAGGTAGATTCCTTGTCCCTAAATTTTAGGCAGTAATATTTGCCTGATTCTGTGAATTAAGTTTTGATTGAGTAAAAGCCTGAGATAATTCTCGGGCTTTTGCTTTAATTTTTTATTAAATCCTATTGTATCGAATTTACAAAAACGAATACGTCACACCAGCCAATAAGCTAAATCTGCGGGTTGGGTAATTGTACCATTTATTGTATTTTGCTGAGGCAATATTGTTAAATTCAACAAAAACAGAGAGTTTTTTAGTATAACGATAGTCGATGGATAAATTTCCATCAACATAACCGTTTATTTTCTCAGCCACAGCAATGCCTTTTACATCAATAAGTTTTGCATAAGCTGTTCCGTAAGCCAATAAATCAGCTTTTACAATAATTTTATTCTGAATTTTATAATCGGCTGATAATTTGATTTCGTAATTTGGTTTATGCCAAGCTTTTAATTCGTGCAAAGGCGTGTATTGGAAATAATTTCCAGAAAGTACAAAACCCAATTTTTCGCCAGCATAAGCCACCTCACCTTTTACATTAATCACATCCATAGTATCATAAACTACAGTGAATTTATTTAATAATACATTTGAATAATCATTGATAAATAAAGGCATATTTTCAACTTTCGCCGTTGAGCCACTAACATTAAAAGAAAGGGTTGAACTGGCCGCACCTTTAAAACCACCATAAATTTTTGATTTATTATAAGTATCTCTCAACGGAAGCATGGTATTGATAAAAGGATTTTCATCAGAGAGTTTCCGTAAACTATTGTGCTGAACATTTCCATCATAACCAGCATAAGCAATTAAAATATTCTTAACCAGATTTACACTGATATCGATAACAGGCACAAAACGAATTTTTGAAATGGTATCAGATTGAATGATATTGTTTAATCCAACTGTGAATCGGTAGTCGTTCATATTTACTCCAACAAAAGGAAACAATCTAAAAATGGAAGAGTTTTCGGAAGCAAATGAATTTTTATTGCTGAAATAATCGAAATCAACATCTAAGCCAACCACTTGTTTCGGAATGCTTTTCATAAATTTAAAATACCTAAAAAATGAAGCATTCAACAAAAAGTTATTTTCTGAGGCATCATAAGAATCGGCTAAATTATAGTATTTCAATTTATAGGTATTATTCATACTCACGGTATCAACCAATGAATTGCTGTATTTTACCTCAGTTCCAATTAATGAATAACGTTGTTTTATTTCATCATCACCCAAATCAAAAACATAATTATCAGGCTGATAGCCATAATAATGAACCACATTTCGTTTATAATCAATTCCACCCGAAAGTGTATTTTTCTTAATATACTTTCTGCCATAAATACTAGCTTCATTATCGCTAAAACTAGAATTTGCATAATTTTCAATCTGTCCCAAGGACGAAAGATGCTTATAATGAAGACCGTAGGAATATTTCGAAGAACGCAAATTATTGTAATATACTTCGCCATAAGGAGTTGTGAGTGTTCCAATACCTAATTTAACAAAACTGCTATAAAGTTTGCTAATGGTTTCGGGACCCATTTTAGCCACCTTAATTGGTTCCAACTCAAAATTGGTTTTAATCAACTTTGGTGAAAGCGAATAGGACAATTTATGAGAATACTTAGCAGTATCCACAATTTTTGGGTTTTCATTAATTTTGAAAGCATCAGAAATAGTAGGATCGTAAGGCGCCACAACAATAACTGGATCAGAACCTACCTGAGCAAATAAATGCCCACTGAGGAAAATAAAAACCATTAATGCAAGTGCTATTTTTGGGAATTTTCTGTACATCATATTCATTTTAAACTATTATTTTAATTCGTTGTAAAAGTTAACTTTGTTTCTATTTTGAATTTAGATTGATATTTTTTTTGCACTATTTAATCATAAATTTTACACTGAGCCTGTCGAAGTGCATAAATCATAAATCATCTTTTCTATTTTATTTCGTTTGAATCTTCGTTGTTTTTATCTTTCGGAAATTTGTTATTCATATCTTCTTGTGCTTTTTTCTGCTCTTCGAGTTTTTGTGCTTCAAGAATTACTTTCAGTTTTTCATGAGCTTCCTTCACCAATTCGGCGCCTTCATAATTATCAATGATACTTTGCAAAGTATGCTTTGCTTGGAAAACATTTCCAGTTTTCACATAATTATCAGATAATAACAAGAAACATTTCGCAATCCAGTAATCATAGGAAGGAACTTGATTGATTGACTCAAAGATTAATTTTTGAGATTCAGCATAATTCAACTGTTTGAATTGAATCAAAGCCAAATTGTATTTTGCTTCTGCAGCAGCTTCGTTTTTGGTAAGTTTGGTAGTAATTTCAAATTCCGTTTGAGCTAAAGCCAAACTGTCCATTGCCAAAGCAGCTTTTGCAATATTAAGATGACATTCGCTTTTTAGATCTTCTGAAACTTTTTCAACACCGAGTAATTTCCGACTTGATGCAAGAGTCTGTATATTATTATTTAACAAAACATTACAACGCATCTGACCAATAATTGCATCCAAAATATTACTTTTAAATTCTGCAATCTCCTCAATTTTAATATATTGCTGCAAGGCATCTTTATAATTTTTTAGTTTTAAATTAATCGAGGCAGCTTTTACCAATGCGCTTTCAATAAATTTCGAATTAGAAGCTCTGCTCACAAATTCATATTCGGTAAGCGCTGCCTGCAAATTATTGTTGTTATAATCGCATTCGGCTTTATAGAAATTTGCATTTACAATGAAAGCTCCTTTTGGGAATTTCTCAATATAATTAGAAAAACCTTTAATAGAATTTTCACAATCGCCGCTCATATAGCGATTTTCGACAGCAACATAAGTAATTGAATCTTGATCAGAATTAGAAACGTTGGCAAAAGGTAGTGTTTTAACGTAAGCAAAGAAATCTTCTACTTTATCTAATTCAATGTAAATATTTTGTATTGATAATAAAGCTTCTTTAGATTCGTTGGTACCTGGGAAATCTGCAACTATCTTTTTAAATGTAACTAAAGCTTGCTCGTTTTTATCGGCATTAAAATAAATCAAACCAGTTTTTAGTAAAGATTTTTTTACATAGCTACTTGCAGGATAATCCTTTACGACTGCACTAAAATATTCTAAAGCTTTTTCATTATTACCTTGAACTTGATAAGTGTTAGCCAATTCAAATTTTGCATCAGCAGAAAAATCACTCTTAGGATAGTTTGAAATAAGGTTCAATAAGGTTTCTTTCTTTAAATCAAATTTCCCTAAAGCGCCTGAGGCCAATGATTTTTGGAACATGGCATAATCTACATCAATGGCTTTAATTTTTATTGCAGATTCGTAATTCTCGATTGCACTGCTGTAGTCTTTTCCAATAAAATAGCAATCTCCAATTCTAACATAGGCATCGTTAATTATTTTTACGTCTTCATTCTTTTTGTTTGTCACAAATTTCCTGAAAGAAATATTGGCATCAGCATAATTTTTCTTCTTGAAATTACAATATCCCAAATTGTATTGAGCCATATTAAACAATGGCGAACTAAATGCACCAGGAGTAATTAAAAATTCTTTATAAGATATTTTTGCTGAATCATAATCTAATAAACGATAGTATGCTTCACCTTTCCAATAAATTGTTTGGGCTCTGACAGATTTATCAAAATTTTGATTCAAGGATTTATTGAACAAAACCAATGTTGAATTAAATTCACCGTCATTGAAAAGTTCAACACCACGATAAAAAGCAATTTTTTGATAGGCTTCTTTCAATCGATCATCTTTAAGTTTCACATTATCAATAGAAGCCAGAGCATCTTTATAATTTTTAGTGGTTAAAAACAAATTAACCAAACAGGTATATGCTTCCTCTAATTTTGGTGAATTTGGATAATTTTTAATATATTTTTGGAAAGCCAAAATTGCCTCATTATTAGGATTGTAAGACAAATCGTAAGCTAATTTTGCATAATTAAACAATGCCTCTTCTACAATAACTTGATCAAAAGGCATTTTCTCGGCAAGAGCAAAAGCG
>JACAAW010000076.1 GCA_013377115.1 Bacteroidota bacterium
TCTGATTTGATAACTTTATCTTCAATTGGATGCGTTAATCCTTCTGATTGTAATTCCTGGGAATGAGTATTAAATGCTTCCTCAGAAAACTCTTTATTAAATTCCGAATGAAGTTCATATTGGAACATCCCTAAAATTTCATCACGTTCTTTGGCTATCAGTTTGCAACCAGCCTTGTTAACATCCATTATTTTTCGAGTTTCTGGATCCGCTAAAAATATGGCATCTGGCGCCCCTTCATATAAAGAACGAAATCTTTCTTCACTTTCTTTAAGTGCATTCTCCATTTGATGCCGTTCGGTCACATCCCGAATTACACTTAGAATTGCTTGAGGCTTTGCATTTTTATCAAACAACATTGTAGAATTTATTTCGGCAAAGAAATGATTCCCATTTTCGCGAATACATTCATATGTTTTTGCTGGGTAATCAACTCCAGAAATTTTTTTCTTTACACTCTCAATAAGTCTTTCTAATTCATGTTCAGCAAAAATATTTTTAATTTTTCTTTTTTTGTTTTTTTCGGAATGGTCATTTAAATCAACGGGGCCAAAAAACTCAATGGCTTTTTTATTCACATTTAATAAATTACCTTCCAAATCGCTCAAGCTAATTGCATCGGGGGAGGTATCAACCAAATTTCTATAAAGCTCTTCGTTTTCTGCAAGTTTGTCTTGAACAGTTTTCCTTTGAAGTGCATTTGCACATTGGTTGATAATTGTTTCAATTATGGTATTTTTCTCAGTGCCATCATTTTTTTTAAGAAAAATTGCCCCACCATAGAGTTTGTTATTCCAGGTAAACCCCATTACCTGTACATGATTTATACCAAGAAGTTTTTCGGCGGCTAAACATATTGTTTTATTGATTTTTTTGGATGCCAATTCATATATTCCATTTTTTACTTCAAAAATCGAATGAGATTTAAACCCAATTAAGTTTTCATCCGTAATGTCTTTGATTCTTAATTTAAATTCAAAAGGATTAATGCCCAATATTTTGGAGACTTTTTCTAAATTATTTTTTAAACCAAAAGTGTTGTTTATTTGAAGATATTCCTCTTGATGATTAAATCCGCATATTAATACAATTTCCGAGGGAATAATTTCATGAATTTTTTCACCAATGAAATTGTAAATAGATCCCAAATCATTCATATTTGAAAGATTCGCGGCGGTATCAGAAAGTAAGATTTGGTTGGATAAATTTTCTTGAAATTTTGCTTCAGCAATTTTTCGTTCAGAAATATCACGAAAATTAATTACAATAGCTTCAACACTAGTTTCGGATAAAAGATTGCTAAACGTACTTTCAATCCATAACCAGCTACCATCTTTTTTTTGAAAACGATATTCAATTTTTGGCAGCAATTTTGGATTTTCAATTAATTCTCCCAAGGTTTTTAAAACAAAAGGTAAATCATCTGGATGCGTTAGGTTATTCGGTTCTTTAATTAATAAATCAAAATCATTATAGCCAAACATCCTTAATGCGCTAGGACTTGCGTATTTAAATTTCCCATCATTGCTTATCGAAACAATTCCATCAGAAGTTTTTTCGATTAAAGCTTGAAAATATTTTTTCATTTTCAAAGAATTCTCCTCTGAAATTTTTCTTTCTGTAATTTCCCGCATAATGTGGACTGACCCAGAAATTTCTTGTTTGCTATTCATTATTGGATCTACCGTTACTTCAAACCAATGATTTCCATGCTTCAATTCAATCGATTCTCTTTTTTTAGATTTATGCATTTTGTGCACTGGACAATCGCTTAGTGGTTCATTTGTTCCATGAACTATTTCCCAGCAATGTTTCCCTTTCATTTCCTCATGGCTTTTGCCAAAATAATCTAAAATTTTTTGATTGCTTTGAATTATCTTATTTTCGGAATCGAGCATACAGATTCCATCACTAGATGCATCAAAAGTTACTTGCCACTGTTTTGCTGATTTTTTCAAGGTTTCTTCAGCATCAATTAATAAGGTTTCGGTGCTTATTTTTTGAATTGTTTTATTAATTACGATTGGAAGGATTTCGATAAATGAACTATCTTTTATTAAATAATCATAAGCACCCATTTTCATCATTTCTACGGCAATTTTCTCATCGCCATAGCCTGTCATTATTATAAATGCAGGAAAAACTGCCTTTTCGCCAACGAGTCTAAGTATCTCTTTTGCAGGTTTATCAGGTAAGGAATAATCTAAAAGTAATAAGGAGTTTGGGTTCTCTATTATTAATGGAATGGCTTCTTCTGCAGAAAATGCGGAAAGAACTTCAAAACCATCTTTTTTTAAGATTTTATTAATAAGTTGATTTAGGCCTCTATCATCCTCAACAACAATAATCCTGTTGATTTCTTCCGGTTTTTTATTTTCCATAATTCCTGATTTTTATTGCATCTGTGTCGTTATCACCAAAATTTTCGTAAAATAAATCTCGCCGTCATTGCGAGGAGGTATGACGAAGCAATCCATTTCCTTAATTAGATTGCTTCTCAGCCGGAAGGCTGATCGCAATGACGCTTTTGCCATTGTTGGTATAATCTTCAATAACAAAATTCTGTCCTATATCGATGGCACTTTAATTATTTTCAAAAAGAACCCCAGTTTTTTAATTACTTCAATAAATTGAGAATAATCCATAGGTTTTGTGATGTAATTATTACAACCAATTTGGTGACATTTTTCAATTTCACGAGGATCATCCGTGGTGGTGAGCATTATTACTGGAATTTTTCGTAAGTACTCATTTGCTTTTATCTTCTGCAGCACTTCAATGCCATCAATTTTAGGCATCCTGATATCCAAAAGTAATACATAAGGTGCATCTTTTTTGAATTCAATTCCAGTGGTTTTGTCAAATAGAAAATTCAGAATTTCTTCTCCATTAGAAAAACGAATAATTTCGTTTTTAATACCAGAAGCTTCTATGTTTTTTATTATCAGCTTTGCATGACCATCGTCATCTTCAGCAATTAAAATTGTTATTTCTTCGCTCATAAATTTATTTTTTTGTTAGGAATTGAAATGAAAAATCTGCTGCCTATTTTTGGAGTAGATTCGGCCCAGGCTGAACCGTTATGTTTGTCGATTATTTTTTTAACAATTGCCAATCCTAGACCTTCTCCCTCAGTTTTGTTATCCAATCGATGGAAAAGAAGGAATATTTTGTCTAAATATTCGGTGGAAAACCCTATTCCATTGTCTTCAATGCAATAAACGATTTGCTCGTTTGCAATCGTTCCCGAAATTTTTATTTTTGGTAATCTTTCATGGCTTAAAAATTTTATTGCATTCCCAATTATGTTTGAAAAAACTTGATCCAGCATTAATTCATCACCAAAACAATTTGGCAAATCGCCTACTTCAATTTTAATTCCTTGGGTTTTTATAGTAAATTCAAAGGTTGAAAGAATATTTGAAATTAAATTTTTTATGTTTACTTCACTAGAAGAAGTTAAAGTCCTGCTCAACCTAGATACTTTGAGCAATCCGGAAATTAGTTTGCTTATTTTTTCAGCACAAATATCAATAAATTCAACGGATTCTTTAAAGTCACTATTTAAATAATGGATTATTTTTTCCTTTGCTGTATCAATATTTTCTTCATTTTCAATTAAATTGATGATAGTTTTTAGCGATTGTTTTAACTCGCTATTAAAACCTTGAATATTCACTAGAGGCGATCTAAGATCGTGAGAAGCCACATAAATCAGCTGTTCTAATTCCTCATTTTTTAATTCAAGTTCATTATTTAGTTTTAATACTTTATTAGATGATTTTTGTCGTTCGGTGATATCAATAAAACTAATCAAAATTTCAGATATTTCACCATGTTCATCAAAAACAGGAAATCCATTAACAATGAGCCAAACGGTATCATTTGTTTCTGGGCGAAAAACTCCAAAAACCAAATTGTTGATTGGCTTTTTGGTAGATGAAACCTGGTTTACGGGGTATTCTTCAAAGGGCAAAGGTTCATTATTGGTATTAATAAATTTCCATCTTGGATCAAAAGCTAATTTTCCTTGCAATTGTTCTATACTTAAACCAAGCAATTCGGAGGCTTTTGAATTACTCATTAATATGGAGGTGTCGGGAGCATGAACAACGATTCCTGCCTCAATATTGTCGAACAAACCACGATAACGTTCTTCGCTCTTTTTTAAGGCTTCTTCAATAGTTTTCTGAACTGTAATATCTAAAATGGTTCCAATCATTTTTGTTGGGATGCCATTTTCATCGCAGTTCAATTCTCCTTTTCCATGAACCCATCTAGTTTGTCCATCAGTTTTACGAATAATTTTGTATTCCCTATCAAAGGAGAGTTGTTTCCCAAATACTTCTTCATTAAAGTACTTCAGCATTTCTGCTTGATTTATTGGATGAATTAATTCGTTCCATGTATTAAGCGTTTTTTCAAAGTCACTATCTATTCCGAAGATATCGTCTAAAACATCCGAACTGGTCCAATAATTTGATGCTATATTGAATTTGTAGAAACCGATTCTGCCTACTCTCTGCGATTCTTTCAACCATTTTTCATTTTCTCTTAAAATATCTTCAGCCTGCTTTTTATCAGTAATGTCATGACCTTGGGCAATTGTTGAGATAACTGTTTTTTTATCGGCATCAAAAATATTGGCCGAATTCCATAAAACTGTTTTAATATTTCCGTCAAGATTCTGGATTTGTATTTCAACAATTTCCCATCTTTCTCCCTTTAAGGTTTTGCTAATCAACCCCAAAGATTCTTTAATCTTTTCTTTTGGAAACAGAATTTCGATATTTTTTCCAATAACATCCTCTGCTTTTCTGCCAGTTATCTTTTCAAATGCATGGTTGAAACGTGTAATGTTTAATTTCGAGTCCCAAACAATTATTGGGGCATTGGCATAACCAATTAGGTTTTCCAGATACTCTTTAGTTTTATTGAGTTCGATTTCGGCATTCTTTTTTTCGGTGATATCCAAAATATTTGTCAGAAAATGACGAGGGATTCCATTTTTATCTCTTTGTAATGTTGTATTTACCAAGGTCCATATTACAGATCCATTTTTATGGATATACCTTTTTTCGAACGATGCTTTTTCTGTTTTTCCATCTATCATTGAATTTGCAAAGTTATTGCTCATTTCAGAATCATCAGGATGTGTGAAAACTTGCCAGTTAAGGTCTGATAACTCAGATTTAGAATAACCAACCAATTCAGCGAAAGCATTGTTAACATTTAGTTTTCCATCAACTTCGGTAATTGAAATACCAGCACTTGTATTTTCGAAGAAATATTGGAATTTTTTTTCGGCAGAAATGGTTTTTAGTTCAGATTCGAAGAGCTTTTCTCTGTCTTTGGTTTTCCTTTTTACCCACAGCTGCCATGAGGATGTAATTGTAAGAATAATAACTAAAATGATAAAAAAAGCAAACCATTTAGTTTTTTCAGAGAGGGGTTCGTAGATTTCTTCAACATCTGTTTTTGTAATCATGAACCAATTGGTGTTCTCGATTTTTTCAGATTGAGCAAGTACTTTCTCATTTCTATAATCAATACCTTCAAAAATACCTTCAATGCCAAGAACAGCTTTTACTGCCGGGATCAAGGTGTCTTTTAATGAAATCTTTAATTTTAATGCTGTATTTTTTAAAAATTTTAATTCATTTAAATAAACGATACTATCGGAATTCCCAAATCTTTCAACTATTAATGTTTCTGAAGTTTTTGATGGTGTGGGCCAGGATTCAATTAAAGGATATAGCTTTCTTGTTGGATCTATTTTAATGATTACATATGCGAAATGTTCATTTTCAATACTATTCGATGATTTGTGAAAAGGAATAATAATATCAATATTAATTGATTCGTCTTTTTTTAGATATAAATCGGTAAAGTAAATTTGATTTTTATTTCGTGCAATAGCAATATTTTCGCTGTCAATTCTAGACATGTAAAAAGGCAGACCCGAAACCGTTAATAATACCTTCTCTGAATCTGAAACAATAATAATATCGTTATAATTATTGTTTTTAATCATTGGTTTTAACCATTGTCTGACTTCCGATTTTGTTTTTGCAACATTTTTGTTTTCATGGAGGTTATATAATGGTTCGAAAAGAAAAGGGTTTCCTTTTATTATTTCTGCATCATTGAGTCTTTCTTTTCTCCATGCTTCAATTTGTTTCGTTTTTAAATCGGTTATAGCTGCAAGCTCATTTTTTTTGTGGAGAATAATTTGCTTTATTTCATCTTGATAATTAAGAAATGCTCCAATACAGATTGCTATTGAAAACACAAGCAATACATAAAAAATTGGAGGAACTTTTTCCCTAATATAATGGACGAATTTAATAATGTGCATGTTGGAGTAAATTTTTTTATAAAAATAGGAAAAAGAATTTATATAAACAAACCTTTATCGAATAAATTAATACATCTAAAATAGAATGATTACAAACTATCGAAAATAATGAATATTGCTGATAAATATCAATTTAAAATTGGCGGTTACCTAAGCTTGTATAGGCAAAGATTCAAAAAGGAAAAATATTTATGGAGAAAAATAAATGCTTAAAATGAAATATTTATCTCTATATGGCTTTATTTATTGATGTTTTTGAAAAAATTGCACCTTTCTTGTAGCAAGAATGTTAATAAAAACATTGAAATTTTTTTTTGTGGCTAAAAAAAACTGCCTTAAAAATGATATTTTTGCATAAAAATTAAACCAACTTAATGACAATAATATACCCTCAAGTTAAAAGAGTTACCTTATCAATTATACTCTTTTTGCTCCTAGCAATCTCAACACAAGCCCAAGATCGTAGTGGCTTCGCAAACAACTGGATGTTCTCTGCAAACATTGGTTTAGATGCCTTTTATGGAGACATTACCGAAAACCAAAATAAAATCACCAAAAACAGTCCATTTTCAGGATTTTACTGGGAAAATCGCCACCCGGCTTTTCAATTTACTTTAACAAAAGTAATTTCCCCGCTTTTTGATGTATCCTTGCAATATGCTATGGGGAATCTTTCTGATCAAAAAAGAACATTAAATGCTTCTTTTGAAGGAAAATTTAAGGAGTTAAATTTAAATGGAACCGTAAATTTTAGTGATTTGTTATTTTCTGGAAATCCAAACAGGAAATTCCTTATTTATGGTATTGTAGGAATTGGCGTGACAAATTATTCTGCAGTCATGCAGTATTCTGTTTCCGACACAGTAAACACATTAACATCAAAAGGGTTTACAGGATCCGTGCCAATTGGATTGGGTCTAAAATATGTGATTTCGAAAAAATTCAATGTTAATTTTGAAATGAGCAGGCATATGTTATTCACCGATTTATTGGATGCATGGCCCGAAGCAGGAAGATCTCCTGAAGGTTATGGATATTTTTCTTTAGGAGCAAGCTATAAATTTGATATGCCTTTCAATGTTCGGAAAAGAAATTCTTTTGGTGCGCAAAAAGACAATACCATCTCAAATTATAAAGATGCCCACAAAAGTCCTTCTCAATTAAAAAGAAAGAAAAAGAAAAACGTTCACAACAAACGCTCTACCTACGGTTTGAAAAGAAAATAATTTCTTTGGCCCTTTTCAGGTATTTCCAAATTTTAGAATTAATTTCATCTAAATATTTCACTATTTCTATTTGATTAGAAATAATTTATATATTTGCCTACTAATTTGGTATACAATCCTTTTTATGGGAGAACTCTTTAATAAACTCATGCAAGATGTTAGGTTTCAGGAAGGCCTGAAAGCATGCATCAATTGTGGAACTTGCACTGCCATTTGCGCCGCGGCATCATTTTACAATTATGATCCCCGTTCCCTTGTTGATACGATTCAACGAAGAGACGATGATGAAATAATTGAACTCCTAAAAAGCGAAACTATTTGGTATTGCGGCGAATGTATGTCGTGCAAAACTCGTTGTCCACGTGGCAATACTCCCGGCTTAGTGATTATGGCTTTAAGAGCAATGTCACAGGATTTGGGTTATTTTGTTGAATCAGAAAAAGGCCGTCAGCAGCTTGCCATAAAAAGAACCGTTGGTCAATGGATATTAGATCACGGATATTGTCTTTATTTAGAGGGTGTTGGAACTAATTTGCATCCCGAGCAAGGACCAATTTGGGATTTCATACAAAAAAACTGGAAAGAAACTTTTGAAAGACTAGGTGGGAATTATAAAGGCGAGGGTCCTGGAATTCTCAGGAAAATACCAGAAGAAGCATTGGATGAAATTCGTAAAATATTTGATATCACTGGCGGTACGGAGCGATATGAAAACATTGAAAAATTTTCAAAACTCAAAGCACAAGAATTAAATCTGGAATTAAAAGACGGAATCGATAATGAATATTTTCGCCATATTTATTCTAATAATAATCAATCACACGAAAGAGAATGAAAGCTGAAGGAAAACAGGCGATATGGAAAGAATACCAAAAAGAAATCGCCGACGATAAATATTTTTATGTTCGTAGTTGCGTCCGTCAGAACTTTTTTCCTGGTTCAGAAACTACGTTTTTGAGAATTCTTCGTGAGGAATTGGGGAAAGATATTTACGAGCACGCTTGCCATACAACTTGCACTGGAATTGGGTACCATGGAGATATTGTACCTGTTGATACAATGATGACCGTTGTGGCTCGTCAATTTGCCATGATGACAGAAGCTGGATACGAAAATCTGGTTCCTTCTTGCATTACATCTTTCGGAATTTACACTGAGGTAATGGACACCTGGCATCATTTTCCTGAAACGGAGCAAAAAGTAAGAGATTATCTCTGGAAAGCGACAGGAAGAGAGTTTCAAATTCCTAAAAATCTGGCCCATGCCTCAGATATCGTTTTTAAATTTAGAAAAGAAATTGCAGCCAAAGCCAAATATCAACTTATCAATAAAGAAACCGGAAAGCCACTTAAAGTTGTTGAACATATTGGATGTCATTATGCTAAAATGTTTCCTGATAAAGGAATTGGTGGCGCAGAATATCCATACGTATTAACTGGAATGATTGAAGAATGGGGTGGCGAAGTCATCGATTATCCAGAAAGAAGACATTGTTGCGGTTTTGGATTCAGACAATATCTTGTTCAGGCCAACCGCGGTTATTCGATGTCTTGTTCGCATAAAAAATTCGAATCAATGAAACCGTACCAGCCTGACTTAATTCTTACAAATTGTCCTGGCTGCCCTATGTTTTTGGATAAATGGCAATATGCAATTGCGGAATTGGAAGGAAAAACTTATGGCGCAAATGGACAAGGAATTCCAGTTTTTACTTACGAAGAATTGGCTGGATTGATGCTTGGCTACAATCCTTGGGATTTGGGTTTGCAAATGCACCAAGTTTCATGCGAGCCTTTAATGGATAAAATTGGAATAGAATACAATTCTGAAACAAAATATCATGATAAAAATGGAAATTCTCTTGGAGTTCCTGAAAAACCAACGGTTTTAAAAGTATCATTATAAAAATTTGAAATGAATAGAAAAAGAGTAATCGTAATTGGCGGTGGCATAGCAGGAATGGAATCTGCGGCAAACCTTGCATCTATGGGCTATGACGTTACACTATTTGAGAAAAGTCAGGAGCTTGGTGGGCATTTATTGGGATGGGAAAAACTTTTTCCAACAATGAGAATGGGAAAAGATGTGGTAAAATTTCTTGATAAAGGCGTTCATCTGGCAAAGGTAAATATTGTTAAAAATTCAAATATTACCAACGCTTCAAAAAATGGAAATCTTTTTACTGTTTCCTGTGGTGATGGTGCGAAATATGAATCCGAAGCCTTGGTTCTTGCCACCGGCTATGATATTTTTGATGCAAAAAGAAAAGAAGAATATGGATACGGAATTTACGATAATGTAATTACTTCGGCTGAACTAGAGGAAATTTTTCTTTCAGGAAAACCTTTGTTAACAACGAAAGGTGAAATTCCAAAAAGAGTGGGAATAGTTCATTGTGTGGGTTCTAGAGATGAAAAAGTTGGAAATGTTTATTGCTCAAAAGTTTGTTGCGTAACTGCAGTGAAACAATCAATAGAAATAAAGGAGAAAATTCCTGATTCTAACGTTTTTTGTTTTTATATGGACCTCAGAATGTTTGGAATGCATTTCGAAACGCTTTATAAACAAGCACAAGAAAAGCATGCGGTCAATTTTATTCGCGGTCGTTTATCAGAAGCTTGCGAAAACATGGATGGTTCTCTTTTAGTAAAAGTTGAAGATACTTTGGCCGGAAAACCATTGAGAATGAGTGTTGATATTCTGGTGTTAATGGTAGGAATGGTTCCATCAGAAGGAACCAAAAAAATAGGAACAATGCTCGGAATGAATTTTGGCGCCAATGGCTTTTTGAAAAGTCAGGATCAACATACCATGACCAGTATTTCGAATATTCCAGGTGCTTTTTTTGCTGGTTGTTGTGGCTCACCAAGAACAATCAATAATGTTTTTGCTGATGCACGTTCTGCCGCAATGATGACAGCCAGTTATCTGGAAGCTTATGATATTGAAGAACGAATAACTTACATTTAAAATGAAAAATTTTGGATTTTCATTAAGTAAAGACAGGCAGATTGACTTTGATAAATCTGACAAAAGAATTATGGATTTTGTCAAAATTGAGGAGCCAACATTCAATATTTGTATTGCTTGTGGAACTTGCACTGCCACATGCAGCGCTGGAAATTTCACCGAAATGAATCTTCGAAAAATGATTACATTAATCAAAAGAGGCGAAATTACTGGTGTCAGAGCCGAATTATCAAAATGTATGTTGTGCGGAAAGTGTTCATTGGCTTGCCCCAGAGGAGTTAACACTCGAAATGTAATATTTAAAATCAACCAAGCATTAGAGAAATATTCTTTATGAAATACGATCCTTTTGTAATACCATTTTGCTTGGGTGCTATTATTTTAGCATTTGTTCTGATATACAAATATTTCTCTTGGATTTTTGCTTTAAATAAAACGGACAAACATAAAATACTGAAAGGAATATTTAGTGTTCGAATTTTTAAAGCAATTAAAGAAGTTTTTCTTGAAAGTCTTTTACACCGAAAAGTATTCAGGGTAAATCCAATGCTTGGTTATATGCATATGAGTTTGGCTTTTGGCTGGCTTTTGTTAATTTTAGGAGGAACTATTGAATCGAAAGTTCATTCCTTAAAAATGTTCAATACACCTTATGAGCCAATCTTTTTTAAATTTTTCAATCACGACATTTCAATGTTTTCAGGAGCTGAAGAATTTAAATTTGTCATGGACCTACTTTTATTATTTGTTTTATCTGGTGTAAGTTTGGCGTTTATTAAGCGATTTTATTCGAAGCTTTTCGGGATGAAAAAAACCACCAAACTGAAAATTGGAGATTGGATGGCGCTGACAGCACTTTGGTTTATTTTTCCCCTTCGTTTCTTTGCCGAAAGTTTTACATCAGGAATTTATCATAATGGTGGATTTTTAACGGGAACTGCTGGCAACTTCTTTGCATCGTTTCTTCCTTTAGAAAACCTAACCTATATTGCTTGGTGGGCTTATTCAATAGCTCTTGGAGCATTTTTTATCGCCCTTCCTTTTTCGAGATATATGCATATTTTCACTGAAGTGGTATTGATTTTTCTTCGGAATTTTGGAATAAAAAGCACCAAAGAATACAATTCATTTTCAGAATTTGAAATTCATTCATGTTCAAGATGTGGTATTTGTCTGGATAAATGTCAGTTATTAACTGCAGCTAGAATTAAAGATACTCAAGCTGTTTATTTTCTGCAATCAATACGTTACAATAATCTTAAAGAAGGAAAAGCCTTTGATTGCATGCTTTGTGGAAAATGTCAAGAGTTTTGTCCGGTGGCAATAGACTTAAACAATATTCGTATTTCAAAAAGAATGGAATTTGCATCAGGCAATAATAACTTCGATTATTTGATTCCAAAAATTGAAAAAACTGCACCAATTATTTATTTCGCTGGTTGCATGACGCATTTAACACCAACTATAAAAATTGCAATGGAGTCAATTTTTAAAGAATCGAAAACAGATTATTTATTTCTGGATAAAGACGGAGGAATATGTTGCGGCAGGCCTTTAATGTTAGCTGGGGAAATATTAAATGCGCAAAAACTAATTGAAAAGAATGTAAAACTCATAAAAGAATTAGGCGCAAAAACATTGGTTACATCTTGCCCAATTTGCTTAAAAGTGTTTAAGGAAGATTATGAGTTGGATATAGAAATTGTTCACCATACTCAATTCATTTTAAAACTTGCCGAGGCTGGAAAAATAAAACTCAATAAATCAGATTTAAATGTTGTTTATCACGATCCATGCGAATTAGGTCGGGGATCTGGTATTTATGATGAGCCTAGAACCTTAATAAATAAAGTTGGCAATTTGAAAAGTATTTCTCAGGAAAAGGAATTAAGTTTATGTTGTGGTAGCAGTTTGGCCGGAATACAATTAAATTCAGTTCAAAAAGAATTGGTTAGGATTGATACTTTGAAAGCCTTGGAGAAGAACAATCCTGATTGCATTTTAACAGCATGTCCTTTATGCAAAAAAACACTTGCGAAAGATTCCAGTATTGATGTAAAAGATATTTCCGAGCTAGTTTGGAATGGAATTACTGAATCCAAAATCGTCGAATTAACACAAAATTCAAATTAAAAAACACCTTTTCTTTTTCAAAAACCTTATAAAATTTGAATAATTTAGAGGGTTCACATGAAAAATAATACAAAACAGGTAAAATCACCTGTCTATTTTTATTTTTGTTACCATATATTTGCCTAACCATAATTGTTTGTCTCATACACAAATAATTATTAACGACCCACCCCCAAACTTTTTTTTGAAATGTTGCAATTTTCTATTTTATAATTAGGTTTTTGAACCTGAATTTGAAATTGGACAATATTTTTTGAATAAATTGAAGCAAGGACTTATTTCAATTCTATTATAATATTTAGAAGTTTTTAAAACAGTTATTATGAAAAACACTTACGCTTCTTTGAAATGGATTGCCTTTTTATGCTTATCCGCCTTTAGCTTTTTAGCTTATTCACAAACCTCAGATACCACTAAAAATGCTCCGGTAATTACCACAAATAATAATGAAATAGAAAAGGACAATTCTGGTTCAATTTATTCAGACATGGGAGTTGCAGTTTCTCCTGCTTCCATGCATTTATGTGTTAAGCCAGGAACCTCGGTTTCGAAAGAAATTACAATCAATAACAGTACAAAAAAGACAAGAAAATTCAAAATTGGATTTGCCGATTTTTCTATGGGAAAAAATGGCAAACCTATAAACTCATCAAAAGAGTCTAAATATTCTTTATCAAAATGGATCAATATTGCACCTTCTTATATTGAACTAAAGCCAGGAGAGAAAGGAAAAGTTAAATTAATTATTGCAATTCCTGATACTGTAAATTTTTCTGCATGGACGATTGTAACTGTTGACGAAGTTACCGAAAGGCCAAAAATGGATGTTTCCAATGGTGGAAATACCATTGCGATGGGAGTAACTCCAAGTATTGGTTTTGGAGTTTACATTTATCAAAATCCACCAAATGTAAAGATAAACAGCGTAGAAATCCAAAAATTTCAAGTAGGGAAAAAAGATCGAGATACTACAAAGTATTTTGTCATGGATTTAAAAAACATAGGCGATGGAATTGGGTATAGTGCAGTTTATGTTGAAATGACAAATTTATCGAATGGTAAAAAAGTGAGAACTCCCTCACTAAAATTTACCATTTTACCTCAATTTTCGCGCGAATTATTCATAAAATTTCCATTAAATCTCACTTCGGGTAAATACTCTGCTATTGGAATTGTTGACTTTGGTAGCAAAGATGAAATAAATGGACAGGAACTTGAATTCACAATCCCATAATTAGAATTTACCCAAAATATTTTTTTAACCAACCACTAAAACAAAAATGATGATGATAGAAGAATGTGAAATATGAAAATAAAGTTAAATTCGATTGCAGGCAAACGAATTTAACAAGCCATTCACTGCTAAAAGTGATCAAATAAATAAAAACAGTTATTAATATTTAAAATTATTTCAATGAAAAAAATCATTCTGTTAATTTCAATTTTGAGTATAATCACAATAAGTTCTTATGCTCAATTAATTGATGAAAAAAATGTGACTGTAACAATGGATTTACAGCCAATCCTACAATTAAACATGAGCACACCAGATCAGGTGGATTTTGTGTTTGATGAAATTCCCGAATATTATGGCGGGATAACAAAATACGCGGGTACAGTTTTAAAAGTAAGTGCATCTGTATCCTGGGATCTTTATGCAGTGGGTACTTCACAAAATGGCAACTTTTGGGATGTCCAAATGGAGTACAATTCTACAGGTGGTGGAAACGCAATTAATGAGCTTCCTCTTTCTGCATTAGAATTAAGACAATATGGTGCCAATAATTATGCTCCAACTGCTACTGGTACTTATGTGGATTATTCAACTCCTTTTCAAACGGTAACTTACCCAGTTGTAATTCCATTGGCTGGTGCTGGACAAAACAGTATCTACCATTCTGCAAATCCTTATACAGCTCCTGCTGTTGATGAGAAGTACATTCAAGGACAAAAAGGAACTGCAATTTTAGTAGGTGAAGGTGCTCCAGGTGGAAGTTACTTAACTGAAGGAGGGAATACTAGTGATTATTATTTCACTATTGATTACCGTATTCTTCCAGGTTTACCTGCAATTTTCCCATGTGCTGGTTTAAATGACAACACTTCTGAAGATATTGTTACCGCAAATGCTGCAGGTAACTATGCTGCTCCTGGAGTTTACTCCATGAATGTTAAATATGTTTTATTAGAAGATCAATAAATTATTTAGAAATAAGGGATTATCGAGAAATTGATAATCTCTTATTTCTTTTAAATAATCAAAATGAAAAAACTAAGTGGAAAACTGATTGTTCTTTATCTCCTAATTTTTATTGGGAACAAAGCATTAGGACAATGCGATTTCCCTGCAACTTCAAATTGTTCAGGAATTGCTCCTGGAGGCACTAGTGAATTCCATTTAACCCCATCTCCAAACAATATTGATTTTGTTTTTGATGAGCTTAGCGATTATCTTGGCGGTAGAACCATCAGTGGATCTACTGTTCTAAAACTAAAAATTGATGGATTGAATGCTTCGTGCAAATGGAAGCTAGTAATGTATCTTGATAATAATTCTTCACCTGGTGATGAATGGGAAACAAAAACACCTTATGGAACTTCGGGTGTAACTCCTGAAGTTGACCTGATTCAAGTTCGTGTTTATAATCCTTGTGGAACCCCGCAATCAAATAATGTATATCAAACATTTTCAAATATGGTAACAATACTTCCAATTATTGATGCTGCGACCATTAATGTTGCCGGTCTTTGCAATGGGAGTGAAGTAAATTCAAAGGGAAGCTATTTATGGGATTATGGCGAATTTTCTTTTACAATTGATTATAGAATAAAACCAGGATTAACAGCAAATTATAAACCCGGCATTTACGAGTTGAAAATTCGTTTTTGTTTGGTTGAATTATAATCTTTTTCACAAAAGGACAAAAAATAATTGAGAAGCAAAATATCCATATTACAATTTCTATACAGCGTGAAAGTAAACTTTCTTTATTTTTTGCCTGTAATTGTTATGCTTAATACAATTTCAGTTTCAGCCCAAATAAAATTACCAGAAGTAAACCCTAATGCTCAATCACAATTATCAATTCAATTCAGCGAAAGCGAAGTTTTTTTCTTAAAAGGTGAATTAATCTCAAATGTTTTGGTGATAAGAAATAACTCCACAGATTCAATTACCTTTAGTATTGATTATTCTTTTCCAGCCAAATGGAAAACATTTAACAAAGGTGATAAGAAATACAAAATAGCTCCAAATGATTCCATTTTTATTCCAGTTAGGATTATGCACGGCGAATTACCAAAAGGCAGCACAAAATATATGATTGGGGCATTTGTTTTTAATAATGATGGCCAACAACTTGGTTATTCTTATTTTTTCGCATTTACCCAAAAAGAAATTAAGTGGGTTTTGGATGTTTTGCCCGGAAATAAAATTTATTTCCCTAACAATGCAGATATCGTAGATTTCTCGGCCTATCTATATAATACAGGTAACGAAAATCAAGAAATTCAGCTCTCACTGGTAAACAAATCAACGTTTTATGTGATTTCTGATACCGCAAAAAAACCAATAGAGAAATTAAGTAATACCATTCTTTTAGAATCTGGAAAAGACACTACTTTTAATTATAAGATGAAATATATTGCTTTGGAAAGATCTCTAAAAATGATTGATTTTGAAAGTTATAACCCTTTTATTTCAGAAAATTCCAGGAAATACAGTATTTACGTGAATTCCGCAATTCCCAAAAGGAATGAGAAAGTTCAGTTTTCGTCGAATAAAAAGATGGATTTCATAAAATTAGCAAATGTTGAAAAGGTAAATCGATTCGATCATAATGTTATACCTCTGGATGTTGATATGAATTTTTACAATGTGCTAGCGGATAATCCATTAATGAACTTAATGTTAAAAGGACAAACGGAATTGCCAAACGAATCTTATTTAAATTACTATTCCCAATTATTTTTTACAAAGAATTTTTTGGATTTTTCTTTGTTTGAAAATACACCTTTTTATGTTGGATATTTTGCAAAAAAATACAGCGTAGAGATTGGAAATATTGGTTATTATGGCTCCAAAGGTATAAAAGGGTCTTATCAAATAAACCCAAACCAAAGCGTTGAACTGCATTATGCTCAATCGCCTTCACTTTTTAAAACACCCGAACGAGCCGTAATTGGAATACGATATGATTGGAGATTTAAAAAAACGTATAATTTAAATCTTTCCTATAATCATATTGAATTTGGATTAGAAAAAGTAAAGTCTGATATGGCTGATGCAAAATTTCATTTTAGGTTATTAAAGAAACATAATATTTCTTTTTCTTTTGGAGGAAATCGACGTTACGATTATAAAATCCCTGATTCTTCAAAAGTCGATTTTGGGTTTTTGGCTGGTTTTAGCTATGGTAGTCAATTTTTTGACAAAAAGCTTAGCATTCATGCCAACATTATGTTTTACTCAAGCAATTACCAAACATATGGTATCGGTTATTTAAATAATAATGAAAAGCTGATTGTTTCTCTAAATAATGAATATAAAATCAATAAAGGTTGGCGGGTAAACATGCTAAACAATTTGAATCGATATGCAAAAAATACCATTCTTATTGGAGCTGGAAACCAATATTTCACAAATTTCAATAATCAGCTTTTGTTTTCAAATAATAGTCCTTCTCGAATAAATTATTCGCCTCTTGCATTTTATAATATTATTCAAACTGATACTTTCCAAGTACATTCAAAAGGTTTAGGTTTCAATACCAGTAAATACGAAATTGATGGCAACCAAAGATATTTTTCCTATTTGAGAGTTGGTTATACTCAAGCACTAAATTATGTTGATACGAGGAACTATTTCTTTGCTCAGTTTTCTATGCTTGCTCAAATTCGAACATTCACTTTTCAAGCCAGATACAATTATGGGAATCCAATTGTTAACAAGTATATGGCAACTAGTATCAACAAGTATCCTCAATTTCTTAATTTAAGTTCGAGATATCAGCATATTTTTCGTAATCCGAGATTTGTGGCGCAACCTTCAGTAAGTTTCTCATATTCAAATATTACGGGTTCAAATATTAATTTAAATCCTGAATTATTTTATTTTACGCGTTCTGGATGGAGATTTAGATTGTTATTCGATTATTTTATTGGTTTTTCCAACAAGCAAAATTATAATTTATTTTATAACAATATCAATACCACGAACACATCTGAAAATACGCAAACAACCACCTCAAATTTTAATCTTTCATTTGGCATTAAAAAAGAATTTGGTATCCCAATTCCTTCCAAAAAGGTCCTTTACAATTCAACTGAATTTGTTGCATACCTTGATGTTAACGGAAACAAAAAAATGGACAAGAATGAAGCTCCATTAGAGAATGTTGTAATAAAAGTTGGGGAAATAGAGGTAATTACTGATAATAAAGGAAGAGCGAAAATAGAAAACATTAAAGTTGGAGATTATTCTTATATGGTTTTCTCGCTTTCAGATCTTAAAGGCTGGTATCCTCATAAAGAAGACACGATTTCCTTGTTAACAAAAAATAATGAGGTCTTTATTCCTTTTTCTCGTGGTGTGAAAATTTATGGAAATATTGTTATGGAAAGAGAACAATATGCCGCAGGAGCCGAAACTCCAATTGATTTGTCACGCATAAAAGTGAGTATGGTCGACGGAAAAGTTTATGGCACTTTAACAAACAACGAGGGTTATTATGAGTTTTTTGTCCCTTTTGGAAGCTATGTCCTTACCTTAGATGAAAATATTCTTGGTGAAAAATATATGCTTTTACAAAATAATTTTCAAATAGATGTGAATGATTCTATCGACAATCTATTTATTCCTTTCCATATTGTTGAAAAGAAAAGAAAGTTGAATATCAAAAAAACTAATTA
>JACAAW010000077.1 GCA_013377115.1 Bacteroidota bacterium
TATTGGTTTTCAACAGTTTGCTTTTGTCTATTATAGGTTTGCATTAACACATTTTTATTGTTTGTAATATTCTCTAAATAAACTTGGAACTCTTGAGAAAGACGTTTTTTATTAAATCTAACTCCCAATTTGATATCCACTTTTAAATAGGCTGGAAATTGCTTTGTGAAAGCCTGATTTTCCTGATAAATTGTTTCGTATTCGCTTACAGTATGATTGGTGGCAAAGGTATCGATTGGCGTATAAAATTTACCGCCAGCATAAGTTGCCTTTAAATCCAAAATAATGGCTCTATTCTCACCCCATTTAATTTCTTTTCCCAATAAACCGTTGATCACATATTTTCCGTTAAAAGCAGTATTGCGTTCAACCTTATCGCTCCCTGTATATTTCGAATCAAACAAAGAAGCGGTAAACAGAAAATAGTAGTTTTTACTAAAGAATTTCTCGAGGGTTAATTCTATTCCATAATTCTTCCCAAATCCTTTATTTACCAAACTATCTCGGATATCAATTCCCCAGGCAGCTCCATTATTTAACACACTGTAAGAACTTGAAATATTTTCAATTGGAACATTGTATAAATACTGATAATATGCTTCTGTTTTTAGGCGAAGATTTTCACTTAATCTCCAGTCCCAACCCAATACAACATGATGCGCCTTAGTAAAATCAAGGTTTTCGTTTGTGGTAACATAAGTATTTGAATCGACGCGGGTTTGATAATAATACATGTATAATGGTTGCATTTTACTATGCATTCCATATCCCAAATTCAATTTATGGTTTTCAGCAATTTCCCAAGAAAGTCCAATTTTCGGCTCAACCGAAAGTTTATTGTTCAAAGTAAATAACATAAAATTCAAACCTGGGGTTACGCTCAATTGATCATTAAATTTATATTGCCATTGATTGAAACCTCTTATCAACATTGGACCATTACCCATTTCTTTTTTTGTTTGTTGAATGATTTTTTCTCCACCAATTGCATAATCGTAGGTTTTATCATTAAAATCAAAAGCCAGCATATCTGCTGATATTCCTGATTTAACTGTTGTTTTCGAACTTAATTTACTGTTTAAAATTAAACTTGCATTTGTTTTATAATTATATGAATTTTCTTTGAAGTAGAAATGAGGATTTTTATCAATATCGAGGGTATCAATTCTGGTACGTGCATTTTCATATAATCCTGACAAAACAAATTTTATAAAGGATTTTGTATTTAAGTTTCTGGTATAAGTAATTGCTCCAGTTGCCATATCAGAACCATTATACAAATCATAACCACTACCAGCTGCATATAAATCAGTTTCTCCTTTTTTACTGTCAAGAACAGCGATATCACTTGTCCCGCCTATTCCAAAAACTGAAATATTGCCTTTTTTGAGTGGTACATTTATTTTAAAAGTTAAATCTTGATACCTAGGAGTTCCACCAGTTCCCATATTCAAGCCAATTTTATCCATTAAATCCATTACCGAATATCTATAATAAGCCATGAATGAGCCTTTCTGACTTTTTATAAACGGTCCTTCTGCCCCAACTTCAAGTCCATTAAATCCACTTACAATGGTGTATTCATGTTTCTCATTGTTTCCGTTCCTCATTTTTAAATCAAAAACTCCAGAAAGAGCATTGCTGTATTCGGCTGGAAATGCTCCTGACATAAAATCTGAATTACGAAGTGTATTATTATTTAATATTGACACAGGTCCACCACTGGTTCCTTGAGCCGCAAAATGATTCGGATTTGGAACATCTACATCCTCAACTCTCCATAATATTCCTGTTGGAGAATTACCACGAATAATAACATCGTTGCGTTGATCATTAGCACCACTTACGCCGGCATAATTCATTACCATACGCGCTGGATCCCCACGGCTTCCTGCAAATCGATTGGTTTCTTCAATGGTAAAAAGCCTTGCGCTTACGCTGGTCATTTTATTGTTGATTTGATCCTTTTCCTGATTTCCAATAATCGTTACTTCTTTTGCTGATGAAGTTTTATCCTCCATTTCTATTGTTAAAATAAGCTCTTTACTGGAAGAAAGAATTAAATCACTTAAGGTAATAGTATTATAACCAATGAAGGAAACCTGAAGACAAATTCTACCAGAAGTAATTCCATCTAATCTAAAATTTCCAGAAATATCAGAAGTGGTTCCTAGTATTGGATTAGATCCAACTAAAACAACAGATGCTCCAGTTAATGGCATCTTTGAATCTTTATCAAGAATAACCCCTCTGACAGATTGTTTAAAATCTCCAGCAAATAAATAGCTTTGCATAAAAAGCAGGACAAATATTACTCCTGCAAAAATTCGTAATACTGATTTTTTCATTTTTCTTTTTTTAATTTGACGATACAAATTTCTATCATTTTTAACAGAAAAAAATTAACCTATGTTAAAATCGATTATTTTTCCATAAAATTTATTTTGCATAATAAAAAAAATGGGATTCTGTTTTACAAAATCCCATTTTTAATAATTTATTTTCCTATTACTCAATCTTAGAATACAATTTCATAAATTGAACTCTTTCGTAAGCAGCAGGGTTTTCTATGTTTTTCTGGCTCATTTTTCCTCTAAACTCATCAATAGAATTGAAATTTTTCGATTTCATCCAGTTTTCTAAACCATCAACTATTTTCTTAATTTGTTCGTAGCCATTTTCATATAAAGTAGAAGTAATCTGTACAACATTTGCTCCAGCTAATAATTGTTTAATTACAGCTGTTTCATCATGAATACCTGTGGCAGCAGCTATATCACAATCCAATCTTCCTGATAAAATTCCCACCCAACGCATAGATTGTGCATAATCATAATTATGACTGGTAATATTTCCAGCATTGAATTCAAATTTATCAATGTCGATATCTGGTGTATAAGGTCTGTTAAACAATACCAAACCGTCAACGCCAGTTTTAGAAAGCTTAATAATACTTTGTCCTAATGATGAAAAATAGAAACCTAATTTTAATGAAACAGGAATAGAAACTACTTTCTTTATTGCTTCAACTACATCAAAATAAACTTGCTCATTTTCTTCAGCTGATCTGGCTAAATTAGAAGGAAGTATATAAAGGTTAATTTCTAATGCATCTGCTCCTGCTTCTTCAATTTTGCGGGCAAAATAATGCCAGTTATAAGCAGAAACGCAATTAATACTGGAAATGATTGGAATGTTTACGGCTTTTTTTGCATCAGCAATAAACTTCAAATAATCATTTAAGGTTTGATCTTTTGCATGATTTAAAATATAACTGTATGCTTCGTAATATTCGCTATCGCTTGCGTTTTCATAATTTCCAAAAGAGGCTGAAAAATCTTTTATCTTTTCATTGTCTTTATCTTTCATCAGTTTTTCGGTCTCTAAACTGATTTGTTCCTCAAAAATGGATTTAATTACAACAGCAGCTGCGCCATTTTTTTCCATTTCAATAAGATTTGCCAAATTGTTTGTCAAGCCAGAACTTCCAATAACGATGGGGTTTTTAAGATTTAAACCCATATACTTTGTACTGAGATTTGCCATAGTATTTTAATTTTTAAAAGATTTTCATTTTCGCATCCAAACCTACATATTTTTTTTAAAATACAGCAAAAACTATGTTATTTTTTTAACAACAATTCACTTTTTTTGATTTTCAATGTCAACAATGCTTTTTCTAAATAAATTTAGCTAATTTTGATGTCCAATTTTCGCTGCAAAATACAGCAATGCTTTTATTTTAATTTTTTACCATGATACAATTAATAGACAAAATTACAAAACCAGCTATTCGCCAAAAAGCAATAGAACGTTTCAGAGAAAGAGGAATTATTCTTCCAACTTTTGCTCAAATGAGAAATCCGGATTTAATTCCTGAAAAAATTAAAGAACAATTAAAAAATATTGGGTTGTGGGAATTGCACCCATTAAACTTATTCAGAATTAGTTGGAAAAACGAACCTAAAGAAAAAGGTGGCTTGTTTGGAAACGTCAATTATATTGAATTACCAAAACAAATAACTGGTGTTGATGCAAGAATCGTTCTTTTATCTGGGAAATATTTTCCAACCGGTGCTCATAAAGTTGGCGCTGCTTACGGTTGTCTTGCCCCAAGAATAATTACAGGAGAATTCGATCCAACATATCACAAAGCTGTTTGGCCTTCTACAGGAAATTATTGCAGAGGTGGTGCATTCGACTCTTATTTAATGGGTGTAACTGCTGTTGCTATTTTGCCAGAAGAAATGAGCAAAGAACGTTTCGAATGGCTTAAAGAAATTGGTGCTGAAGTTATTGCTACCCATGGCTGCGAATCAAACGTTAAAGAAATTTACGATAAATGCTGGGACATTCGTGAAAACAGAGAAGATTGTATTATTTTTAATCAGTTTGATGAATTCGGTAACCCTTGCTGGCATTACAATACCACTGGTCCTGCAATCGAAGAAGTTTACAATCAAATTAGAAACGAAAACAGCAGTTTAGCTGCTTATATTTCTGCTACTGGCTCTGCTGGAACCATCGCTGCCGGTGATTATTTAAGAACTTTACATCCTCATGTAAAAGTGGTTGCTTCTGAAGCATTACAATGCCCTACTTTATTGCAAAACGGTTTCGGTGGTCATCGCATTGAAGGTATTGGCGACAAACACGTACCTTGGGTGCACAATGTAAAAAACACAGATGTGGTAACTGCTATTGATGACGAAGATTGTATGCGTACATTAAGGTTATTCAATGAACCTGAAGGAAAACAATTGTTAATTTCTGAAGGAGTAGATGCCAATTTGGTGAACAGACTTTCCTTATTGGGAATTTCAGGAATTGGAAATATGCTTTCTGCAATAAAAACAGCAAAACATTTCGAATTAACTTCTGACGATATTATTTTTTCTATTGCCACGGATTCTGCTGAAATGTACCAATCAAGACTTACTGAACTGGAAGAGCAAAAAGGAAAATACTCCACATTACAAGCGGTTAAAGACCACGAAAAATGTGTTTATGGAACCAAGGCAGACACCATGAAAGAGCTGACTTATAACGATAAAAAAGCCATTCATAATTTAAAATATTTCACATGGGTTGAGCAACAAGCAAAAGAAGTAGAAGACCTCAACCAACTTTGGTATGATAAAAAACTTTGGAACAATTTGTTTAATCAAGCTGCGAAATGGGACGAGATGATTAATGAATTTAACGAAGAGGCTGGCGTTCTAGGAAAATTGTAGTTTAGATTTTTTCGAATAAAAACTTTTTTCTTTTAAACCAACTTATTTAACAAAATAGTTGTCTGAAAAATAAGAGATCAATTTATTCGTTAATAACTTAAAACTACTATTATGAAAAAACTTGCAAAAATCGCTGCTTTTTTACTTTTGGTAATCTTTCTAGCAAATATTGTTAGTTGCAGCGCCAACAGAGCTTGTAGAGGAATGGAATATTATAATAGTGACAGAAAAAGAGGACTTGCACATTAATTTTTTTGAAATGAAAAACAAATATTATTATGAATGTGTTGATTGTGGTAACAAAATTGAAACCACAGAAGTCGTTTATCTTTGCCCTATTTGTGAGAAAAAACAAGACAAAAATCTACCTCCAAAAGGTGTTTTAAAAGTTTTGTTTAACTATAGCGATTTAAAAACAAAAACATTTAAATCGTTAGAAAAAAAGCACTTCATTGATTTATTGCCAATAAACTCTGCGAAAAGCCTCGGTTTTTTGCGAGTTGGCAATACACCAATGTACAAGATTTCAAAATTAGAAAATCAAAAATTAGATTTTAGTTTATTCATAAAAGACGATTCACAAAATCCAACCTTTTCCTTTAAAGATAGAGCCTCTATTTTAGTTTCTGCGTTTGCAAAAGAAAACAAAATCAAAACCATTTCTGCTGCATCAACAGGTAATGCTGGTTCTTCGCTCGCAGGAATTTGTGCCTCACAAAATCAAAAAGCAATAATTTTTGTTCCAGCTACTGCTCCAAAAGCCAAATTAACACAAATTGTAATGTATGGAGCAACCATCATTCCTGTAATGGGAACTTATGATGATGCTTTTGATTTATGTGTTGAATTTTCAAAGAAATTTGGTTGGTACAATCGCAATACCGCTTACAATCCCTTAACCATCGAAGGAAAAAAAATCGTTTCTTTCGAAATATTTTCTCAATTAAAGCAAATTTTACCAGATAGAATTTTTGTTCCTGTTGGTGATGGTGTAATAATATCAGGAGTTTATAAAGGTTTTGAAGATTTACTAAAATGTGGATTTATCAGTAAAATTCCAATAATTATTGCGGTACAAGCGGAAGGAAGTCAGAACTTGATCAAAAATATTAATTCAAAATCATTTAAATACACACCTTCCAAAACAATTGCCGACTCCATTTCGGTTGATATTCCAAGGAATTTCAATATGGCAGTTCAATTCATGAAAAAATATAAAGGCGAAAGCATCATAGTTTCTGACAAAGAAATTATCAATGCCTCTACTCTTTTAAGTAAAAACACAGGAATTTTTGCCGAACCAGCCGCTGCAACGGCATTTGCAGGAATGTTGAAATATAAAGAGATGAATCTTATCCAAAAAGATTCTAAAAACCTAGTATTGTTAACAGGTAGTGGCCTGAAAGATTTAAATTCTGTTCAATCAGAAATCACTATTCCGGAGCCAATTGATCCCAAGGCAAAAAACCTGGAACAATTAATAAAGAATCGATTATCATAAAAAAGAAAGAGCCGTACTTTTCATCAAAATGACAAAAAACACGGCTCTGTACCCCAAGCCGGGATCGAACCGGCACGAGTGTTACCTCATTGGTGTTTGAGACCAACGCGTCTACCAATTCCGCCATCAGGGCATTTAAAGAACTTCTTCGCTAATTTTGAAGAGTGCAAATTTAGTCAATTGTTTTTTATTAGCAATGAAAAAAATAAAAATAAAAAACTCTGCCAATTTTAGATTTTTTTATCGAATAAAATTCTTACTTTTGCACCACCAAAACCAAAATAAAAATCTCTCTTTAAATGTCAACAAAAGTTAATATTTTTTCCGGACGAGCTTCTGTTTCTCTAGCTGAAAAAATTGCTGCACACTATGGCAACAAACTAGGAGAAATGAGCCTTTCTACTTTTAGTGATGGCGAATTTCAACCCTCTTTTGAAGAAACCATCAGAGGAAGCGAGTTGTTTCTTGTTCAGTCTACTTTTGCTCCATCCGACAATCTGATGGAACTATTATTAATGATTGATGCGGCAAAAAGGGCCTCTGCAAAACAAATTATTGCAGTAATTCCTTACTTTGGTTTTGCCAGACAAGATCGTAAAGACAAACCAAGAGTTGCAATCGGAGCTAAACTTGTTGCTAATTTATTGACTGCCGCTGGCGTTCATAGAATTATGACAATGGACTTACATGCCGACCAAATTCAAGGTTTTTTCGATGTTCCTGTTGATCATCTCTACGGTTCGTCAATGTTTATTCCTTATTTAAAAAGTTTAAATCTTCCAAACCTCACTATGGCTTCTCCTGATGTTGGTGGTGCCAGAAGAGCTGCTGCTTACGCAAAATTTATTAATTCAGATTTAGTTATCTGTTTTAAACAAAGAGATAAAGCCAATGTTGTGGAAAAAATGACATTAATCGGTGATGTTAAAAATAAAGACATTATTTTGGTTGATGATATTATTGATACAGCAACAACTCTTACAAAAGCCGCTGGTATTATGATGGACGCAGGTGCTGCAAGTGTTCGCGCAGTTTGTACTCATCCAATTTTATCTGGAAAAGCTTATGAAAGAATTGAAGCTTCACAACTTACTGAAGTTATTGTAAGTGACACTGTTCCTCTAAAAAGAGAAAGTAGTAAAATTACAGTTCTTTCAACTGCACCATTATTCGCAGACGTAATTGGTAGAGTTCACAATTACGAATCAATTAGTACACATTTTAAATTCAATACAATTTTATAAATTAATTAAAACAAAAAACAAATGAAAACAGTATCTATTAGCGGTTCTCTAAGAGAGAACGTAGGGAAAAAGGATGCAAAAAAACAAAGATCTAACGAATTAGTTCCTTGTGCACTTTATGGTGGAAAAGAACAATATCTTTTTACTGCCCATGTTGATTCTTTTAAAGAATTAATCTATTCTCCAGTGGTTTATACCGTAAAGCTTGACATCGCAGGAAAAGAAATCAATGCAATTCTTCAGGATATTCAATACCATCCAGTAACTGACGATATTTTACATGTTGACTTTTTGGAATTATTCCCAGATAAATATGTTACTATCTCTGTTCCTGTAAAAACTGTTGGTACTTCAATTGGAGTTTTAAATGGTGGTAAAGTTCAACTTAAAGTTAGAAAACTAAAAATAAAATCATTACCAGCTCACCTTCCAGATAGAATCGAAGTTGACATTACTAAATTGGAAATTGGACAATCAAGCAAAGTTGTTGATATTAAATTAGAAGGCGTTCAAATTTTGAATGCGCCAAATTCTGTTGTTGTAACTATCAATTCTACAAGAGCAGCAGTAATTGACGCTAATGCAGCTGAAGCCGCAAAATAATAATAAATAAAATTTATTTTTGAAAGGTATAAAGTTTTCATAGCTTTATACCTTTCTTTTTTAAAAAAATTCAAGTGAAATATTTAATAGTTGGCCTTGGAAATATTGGTGATGAATACGCAAATACACGTCATAATATTGGATTTATCATACTCGACGCCCTCGCCAAATCTTTCGATGTAAAATTTACTCTCGAAAGGCATGCTTTTCAAAGCGAAGCAAAATTCAAGGGAAGGACTTTGATCATGATTAAGCCAACCACTTACATGAATTTAAGTGGAAAAGCTCTAAAATATTGGATGCAAAAAGAAAATATTCCAATAGAAAACGTTCTAATTGTTGTTGATGATATTGCTTTGCCAACTGGAGCTTTAAGATTAAAGTCAAAAGGTCATGATGGCGGCCATAATGGACTTATTCATATTATCGAAACACTAAACTCTATAGAATTTCCACGTTTTAGAATTGGTATTGGAAATGATTTTGCAAAAGGATTTCAGGTGAATTATGTTCTAGGAAAATGGACAAAAGAAGAAGAATCAATTTTTATAGAGAGAATTGATATTGCTGTTGAAATGATAAAAAGTTTTACTGCAATCGGAATAGATCGAACCATGAATCTGTTCAACAACAAATAGCCTTATAAACGTCCCTGTTTTACGAAATAAACGCATTTGGCATTGTCGCCAACGATTACACTTCCATTTTTAAAAACAGCAGGTGATGAAAATATTTTGCCTTTTGTTTTAAATAAGCCATTTAAAGTGCCATCAGATTTAATAAAATACAAGGTTTTGTCATAAGAACCAATAACCACCGTGTTTTCATTATAGGCAGCCGGAGAAGAAACAACCCTATCTCCAGTTTGATATTTCGCTTTTAAGGTGCCATCAGGATTTAAAAAATAAACATTGTGATCGAATGATCCAATTACAACTGTTCCATCTTTTAATTGAACTGCAGTTCCGTGAATTTTTCCTCCAGTTTGAAATTTCGCTTTCAGGGTTGCGTCTGGGTTTAAGAAATAAACATTTCCATCATACGATCCAAAAACAATGGAGCCATCTCCAAGTTGGATTGGCTCTGAATGCATAATCCAGCCTTTTGTTTTGAATTTCTTTTTTAAACTTCCATCCCGATTAAAAAAATACATATTCTTATCCGTTGAACCAATGACAATTGTAGAATCACTTAAAATCAAAGGTGTTGCATGGTTGATGCCTCTTGTTTTAAACTTCGCTTTTTTCTGTTCGGATGATTTAATAAAACAAACTTTTCTAAAAAAAGACCCGAAAACTAATGTGCTATCATCTAATTCCCCAATTTTAGAAATAATTTTTCCAACTTTAAATTCCAATGGTTTTTTTGATGTTGGCTTAAAAATATAGAGCTTTTTATCGTAAGAACTTATCGCCACTGAGCCATCTTTTAATATTTTTGGAGAAGAATGAACCCATCCTCCGGTTTGAAATCTGTTTTTTAAAATTCCATCTTTTCCAAAGAAATAAACGCACTTATCGTGCGAACCAACGATTGCTGTTTCATTTGAAGTGATAGCTGGAGATGAAAAAATTTTTCCCTTGGTTTTAAATACATTTACCAAAAACGTATTTACATTTTCTTTATTGGGATTTGAATCCTTTTTTGCCAACTTTTCTGTATGGCAACAAGTAAGAAGAAGAATTAAAAAGAGAAATAAGAAATATCGCATGTATTATTTATAGAAAACAAAAATAGGAAAATTATTTACAAAAAATAAATTCATTTCATCTCCCTTAAATATTGTGTAATTTCGCCTTAAAATATTCCACTATGCCAACAATTTTAAAAAACGCCACTTTTATTGATTCTAATAGCTTTGAATTCAAAAAAACAAACATTATTGTTTCCGAAAACAAAAATATCATTTTTGAAAACAATGTTTCTCTTATAGATAAATACCCAAATGCAACAATCATTAATTGTGAAGGGAAATTTGTAACAAAATCTTTTGCCTGTGGTCATCACCATGTCTATTCAGCTTTGGCCAGAGGAATGGGTGCGCCCAAAAAGCAACCAGAAAATTTCTACGAAGTTTTACAATATATTTGGTGGACTTTAGATAAATGTCTCGATTTAGAAATAATTGAAGCAAGTGCTTTAGCAACAGCTATTGCTTGTGCAAAAAATGGAGTTACATTCGCTATTGATCATCATGCCTCACCTTTTTCGGTTGAAGGATCATTAGAAACAATTGCCAGAGCCTTTGATAAAGTTGGTGTTTCACATTTATTATGCTATGAAATCTCCAACCGCGATGGTGATGAAATTGCTGAAAAAGGACTTGCAGAAACTGAAAATTATTTAAAAACTCACCAAGGATTGGTTGGACTTCATGCTTCATTTACAGTAAATGAAAAGACTTTAATTTCGGCCGTAAATCTTGCAAATAAATACAATTCAGGTCTTCACATTCATGTTGCTGAAGATAATTACGATCAAAAACATTGTTTGGAAAACTATAACAAACGTGTGGTAGAAAGACTTTTTGATAAGGGCGTTCTAAATTCTTCAAAAACAATTCTTGGGCATTGCCTGCATTTGAACGATAATGAAAAAGAAATTATTAGTAAAAGTCCAGTTTGGGTGGTTCAAAATACGGATAGTAATTTAAATAATAATGTTGGATATTTCAATGCCGCTGGTTTAGGAGATAATATTTTTCTTGGTACAGACGGAATGCACAGCGACATGTTAAAAAGCATGAAATCGGCTTTCTTTGTTGGACAAGGTTTTGACAATATCAATTTTTCATCAGCCTACCAAAGGTTAAGAAACGTTAATAAGTATATTAGTCAAAACGAATTTAGTGGCGACGATGAAAATAATTTGGTGGTTTTTGATTATGATACTCCCACAGAAATGAATTCCGACAATTTTTTAGGTCACCTAATATTCGGATTAGAAAGCAAGCATGTTAATCATGTTATTTCTAATGGGAAATTGATTGTTAAAGACAAAGAAATCCTTACAATAAACGAAGCCGAATCCCTTGACTTTGCCAAAGAAATGGGTAAAAAATTATGGGCAGAAATGAAAAAGAATTAGAAAATTATTTCTTTTTCTTGGTTTCAATTACAGCAGCAACTTTCTTTTGAAATTCTCCAGCAATTGCAAAATACAATTCCATTGCATCTTTTTTCTTTTGAATTTCTACAACATATGATTTTCCAGAAGGAGAATCTGTCATGCTGAATTCTTTAATTTTGTAGTCTTTATAGTTTTTTAATACATAACCTGTGATGGTATCAGGAACATATTCGGTTGGCATTTCCCATTCAGTTTCTTTCCAATTACCAAAACCATCAAATGTTGCTTCAGTTTTCATTTCATTGCTAACAAAAGCTGCTTCTGTATCAGCACTGTCTTTGGACCATTCTAAAACTACAGCTTCTGGAAACTTAGCTTTAAATGCATTTTTTACATTGTCTGGAACATCTTTTTCTGCAAGTTTTTGAGCAAACGAAAAAGTAATAATTAACGATAATACAGATGACAAAACTATTTTTTTCATGTTTATGGATTTGATTTGGAGTTCAAAATTAATTAATTTACCAATAAATTCAAATATCTTTTCAAAAATTTTGTATTATTACACTTGTAAGCTACTTTTATGAAATTTTACTTATGTCAAAAATATTAATCCAAAACGCTCGTGTTATTAGTTCTTCTTTAGATTATTTTTCAGATATTTTTATTGAAAATGGAAAAATAGCTGCAATAAATCATCATATTCAAAACGACGAAGTTGACTTTGCCATTGATGCAACAGAATATTTGTTATTTCCTGGAGGAATTGACGCTCACGTTCATTTGGATTTACCAACTCCTGCAGGAAATTCTTCTGATAATTTCGATACTGGAAGTAATGCAGCTATTGCCGGAGGCACTACTTCCATAATTGATTTTGTTACACCGCGCAGAAATCAATCACTTATTGAAGCTTTGGAACAAAGAAAAATAGTGGCGCAAAATTCTCATATAGATTATAAATTTCATATTGGAATTTCTAGATGGAACGAAAACACAGAGAAAGAAATGGAAATCTGTGTAAAAGATTTTGGTGTCAAATCTTTTAAAACATATTTGGCTTACAAAGAATCCATCGGAATTGAATATTCTGAACTTTACCAGATAATTAAAACGGCAAAAAGACTAAATGCATTGGTAACTGTCCATTGCGAAAACGGAGATAAAGTTAAACAACTGCAAAATCAATTGATTTCTGAAGAAAAAACTGGTCCTGAATTCCATCCAATTTCGCGACCACCAGAAATAGAGGCAGAAGCCGTGAAAGAAGTTTTAGAAATTGCAAAACAACTTGATGCTCCCATTTATTTGGTTCATATTTCAACAAAAGAATCGGTTGAACTTATCATCAATGCTCGCAAACAAGGTGTAAAAGTTTTTGCTGAAACTTGTTCACAATACTTAATGCTTGAAGATTCAGTTTACAAAAAGTCCAATTTTGAAAATGCAGCATATGTAATTAGTCCGCCAATTCGAGAAAAAAGCCATTCTCTTGCCTTGTGGAAAGCAATTGAAGAAGGAGTTTTTGATGTTATTGCAACCGATCATTGTCCATTTAATCTTCATGGCCAAAAAGACAAAGGACTCAATAATTTCACCAGAATTCCAAACGGCGCGGGAGGAATTGAACACCGTTTAAGCTTGCTTTACACTTATGGTGTTTTACAAAATAAAATCACATTAAATCAGTTTGTTGATTTAACCTCAACAAAACCTGCAAAAATCTTTGATGTTTTTCCTCAAAAGGGCGAAATTGCTGTTGGTTCTGATGCAGATATTCTAATTTGGAATCCTAAAGCTGAAAAAACAATTAGCGTAAAAACCCAAATGCAAAATTGTGATTCTAATATTTACGAAGGAATTCATACAGTTGGGTCCCCTGAATATGTGATCGTAAATGGAGAAATTGCCTTCAGCAAAGGAGAATTTTCCACACAAGTATTACATGGAAAATTCTTAAAATAAAAGAGCCGACAAATATGCCAGCTCTTTTATGTGAATATTTAAACCTTAATATTTTATTATTTTAAATACTTTTACCTCTTGCTTTTCATCAATTACTTTTAAATAATAAGTTGCTGAAGAAAAATTTCTCAAATCAATAAAAGTTTCTACACTTTCAATTTTGCTTTCCTTTAATTGTCTTCCATTTCCTGAATAAAGTTGGAAACTCATCCCTTTTCTATTTTCGCTTAAATTTATTTTCACATAATCATTTGTTGGATTTGGCAGAACCAAGATTGAAATTTCTTTTTCATTACATTTAGAAAAAACAATTTTTGAATAATTAAACTTTCCATCAAAATCAACCTGTTTCAATCGATAATAAGTAGTGATATTATTCGAAATTTCATCAATAAAGGAATAATTAATTATTGTATTGCTATTTCCATTTCCCTTTACTTTGCCTATGCTTTGCCAATCCTCACTATTTTCGCTTTGTTCAATTTCAAAATAGTCATTGTTCATTTCTGAGGCCGTTTGCCATAAAAGTTTTGTATGATTATTTAAACATTCTGCATTAAAGTTCATCATTTCCACTGGCAATGGGTTTATTGCTGATGACAAGGAACCAAATGTAAAAGGACTAAAAGAAGTTACAACTGCATCGGTGGTTATTGAACCTGATGTTGCCCCAGTGCATGAACCAGTTGTTGTTACCGCATCATTATTATTTTCCCAGGTTGAATCAACTGTATTTCTATGTGCGATTCTCAAATTAGCACAATCGTTAATGCCACTCCAAGCTGCATCTTCCCAATATAAGGTAACTGCTGCGTTACCAGTTCCTAATGTTCTGTCAAGTTTCCAATATTCCTGTGTGCTAACATTTTGCAAAACAGGAATTACTATTTGTGACATATAAGATGTGTTTGTATCAGCACTTGCAAAATACTGTGCTCTAAATGTTGTTGAAGCTGTTGGCGTTCCAATTCCCAATCTTGCCCAGCGAGTTCCATTTCCTAATGGAAAAATAAATGCTGTAGCTCCTTCTTTTAATAAAGGTCCATCAACAAAACTAGAAACAGAACCTCCATCAGGAGAAACACTTGAGCCAGCTGCCAAAGTAAATGGCTTATCTAAATATGTATAAACAGGTTTGCTTGTTAATGTAAGCGTGTTGGTAATTGTTGTAGGAACAGTTATTGAAACACCTCCAGAAGTAAACGAATTATTTACATTTAGATTATGTAAAGTTGTTAGCGAAGATGCTCCTTCAATAAATTGTGCTGAATTTGAACCGCACATTGTTAAAGTGCTACCAGATGTTGCTGTAAAAGTGCCATCATTGGTTAAATTACCTGCAATATTGTGATTAAAAGCACCTGTTTCGAAAGTTGCCCCAGATTCGATAATCAAGCTTCCATTAATATTAATATTTGCTTTGCCAACTGCAGAGGCTGTACCCGAAATTTTCAAATCACAAGTAATTGTCATTGCGCTTGAAGGCAACGTTTTAATTCCACTTCCGCTTAATACAAGATTGCAATACCTATTTGTTGCTGGATTTGGAACAACTATGGTCTGATCAGCTCCATTATATTCCACGGTTGTTTGTCCTGAAACCACGGTATGCCAAAGACCGTTATTGGTCATTGTCCCGGCAATTTTAGTGACACTTGAAGGTTCTGTTGTTAAAGCCGCTCCAGTGTTAATTGTCAAATTATTAAAACTATTAATTCCTGAAATTGTAGCATTTGTATGTGTAAAAACTAAAGTGCTAGTACCGGGAACAAATACACCACCATCATTATACCAAGCACCACTACTACCGGTAACGGTTAAGGTTGTTGATGTACCACCATTCAATATTGCACCATTACTTAAAGTCAACGTTTTAATTGATGTGGAAGCAGGTAAAATAGGATCGTTTAAGGTTGTGCTGGCATCAGGGATTGTAACGTCACTTGTAGAAATTGGACAAATATTTCCAGACCAATTATTTTGATCTGTCCAATCTGAACTAGAACTCCCCTGCCAAGTGAAATCAGGTGTTATTGAATTAGAAATTGTCCATGGATGCGTGTCGTAAGTGCCATCAAAATAAGTTACAGACCTGTTTGAGATCATAATCCAATTATCTGTTGAACTATTTGTGGCCTTCCCGTGCTCTTCTAATTTTGGAATACTTGGATGAAAATCCCAGGTTACCAAATTAGATTCAGGATTTGAATTTAATTCTGAATCGAGATAATGCAAACTTAAAGTCACTAAATTACTGCTTGTACCTCCAACTCTCAAAATATCATAATATCTTTGAATTGCATCCGTTTTCCAGGATGGAGCTGTTCCAATATTTATTTTAAGGTCTATTTCTGTTGGCACTGTTCCAGAACTTGAAAACGTCATACAAGTATATTGATTTCCAAACGAATAACACACATTTGGGATAAAAGTTGTTCTTTTTATGATTCCTGTTACATCACCTAAACCAATTGTAGTTGCACTTGAATTCATAGTGATGGTTTTCATAGCGGAACCATTCCACATGTCTAACAAACCTTTTGTTCCAGAGGGATTAACATTTGCTAGATTAAGAATACCATTTATGACTAAATCGTCACCAATGGTGATTCCACCAGCTCCGTTGATTGCTAAATTATTAATACTTCCGCTAAAAATGGATGCAGGCAATACCATTGCTGCAACATTATTGAAAACTAAATTCGCAGAAGAATTGCTTACGTCAACGTTTCCAGTTGTTCTGGTTGGTGAGTTTCCAGAAATAGTAAGCGTATTTGGTCCAACTGTTAATGTTCCACTTGTTAAAGATAAAGTTCCTACTAGATTTAGATCTCCATATAAATTTACACCACTAGCACGATTAATTGTTAAATTATTGAGTGTAAAATTAGGCATACTTATACTTCCTCCGGAACCACCAATTATCATATTTGTTGAACTTCCACCAGTTACTGAGCCATTCATTGCAGTCACAATTCCATTGAATGTTAAGGTATTTGGGCCAATTGCAAAATTTCCTACATTCAGTGCAATACCATTATTTATTGTTAAATCTCCATTTAAAGTTAATCCATTTGCATTATTTATTTTCAATGAATCGATTGTATTGCTAAAAAATGAGCCAGCAGGGATGTTTTGTGCAGCACTTCCTGCAAAGGCAACTTCAGATGAGGCTGCTGTTGCATCAATTTGAGCTCCGTTTGAAAAAATGAGACTACCATTTATTTTTAGTTGGAAGCCGTTTGCAACCAGTTTATAGGTAGATTGTGCATTTGTTATGTTATTTACTGTTCTGTTTTGATCCAAAACACAATTATTTGCCGGACTGGCATCAAAAATAATGTTTGCACCGCTAAGAGGAATAACTCCACCTATCCAATTTGAGGCTGTGGCAAAATCTGTACTTGTGCTCCCTTTCCATACAAAAGAATTTGACTCTAATGCTCCCATTTTTGGAATTGCGCCTCTTGTAATACCAGCATAATCTGTAGTAACGGCTCCTATTGTTGTGCCATTTAAAGTGGCATTTATCATGTAATCCACAACTGAAATTCCACCTGCATTTGCAAAAAGAGGATCCAAATCTAAACTTTGTGCGTCTTGCCCTGTAGCTGTTTGCCATAAAGCCAAGGTAGATTTGTCCGCACCACTAATATTTCCCAAAATCCCCGAACCTGAAACGTAATAATCATTGTAATTTATGGTTAATCCATTTGTACCAGCTGACCGAATTGCATAATGCACACCTCCTGAACCTCCAGAACGTAAATTCATTAGAATATTATTTTTGTAGTTTCGTATTAAAGTATTGTTCGAGTTCCACAATGCAGCTGTTGATGAAGTCGCACCAGCAGATACCGAACCGGTGATGTAAATTGAATTAAAAAAAATATTACTATTATTTGCAATAATTCCACTGCAGTTATCATAAATGCCATAAATTTTATATCCTGTGGTAATGCCAATTCCTAAATTTATTATATTATTGGCGCAAGTTACAACTCCTCCGCCCAAAACAATACCGTCTATCTCCGAACTTGTATTTGTAGAAACAACAGATAGGGTATGAACAAAATTTTGAGAAACATTATTTGACGTTGATGTTGACCCTGAAAATTGAATTCCAGAAACAATAACATTTCCTGAACCACTATTATTATACAAATTGTAAACTGTATTGCCTGTAAGAGTTTGAATTGTTCCTGAAGAAGTTCCTCCTTGTTGAATACCTTTCACTAAAACTGATGCTCCATCAGCCGAAAGATTATTAATAATATTATTTTGAATGGTATTAGAACCTCCTGAAGTATAAATACCATCAAGTCTTGACACAGAACTACCCAAATAGGAATTTGTTAAATTTGAAATAGTATTGCCTGAAATAGTTGAAGTATTTACTGAAGAATTAATATAAATGCCTCTCAAATCCTGCTTGATAAGTGAAGCTGTTGCCGTTGAACTTGTCTGTATGCTATTCGCGGTTGTTAAACTTCCAATCAAATTATTAGTTAAAATAATTGTAGAAGCATTGCCACTGATGACGATTGATTCAAAACAATGTGAATAGGAATTCGTTCCTATTGCTGTTATTGATCCAATATTATTATTGGATATAGTAACCGCTCCAGTACTTAAATGCCTTATTCCATGAGATGTAGAATAACTGTTAGTTCCATTAAAAAGCACATTTGGCGCAGCAGTATATCCTGCTCCACCATTAGTAATTGTAAATCCTGTTACAACACCACCACTAATT
>JACAAW010000078.1 GCA_013377115.1 Bacteroidota bacterium
GTATTACTTGCGAGTGAATTATTATTGTTTTTATTATTTCGAATAAATGAAAATTTTTGGGAAACAGGATTGAAAATATTGATTCCATCATCTGTTGAAATCCATATTTGCTCCTTTGAATCAACAAAAATGCCCCAAATCATATTGTTTGATAAACTATTATCATCATCTGCATAATGATAATAATGCATGAATTTAGCTGCATTTAAATCAATTTTATTGACACCTCGGGATGTTCCAACCCAAATTACTCCATTGGCATCTTCATAAATACTGGTAATATCGTTGTTAGATAAACTGCTTTCATCATTGGTTTGATTTATGAAATTAGTGAATCGCCCACTTTTTTGGTCAAAAAGGTTGAGTCCACCTCCAATGGTACCGACCCAAATTTTGCCTTTGCTGTCTTCCAAAATTGTGGTAACGATATTACTGCTAAGGCTCCACTTATCTTTTGGCTTGTTTTTGTAAACAGAGAATTTCCCTGTTTTTACATTTAAATAATTCAAGCCATTTCTGGTTCCAATCCAAATATTACCATTTTTACTTTTTACAATATTAAGTATGGTATCGCTGCTTAAATTTCCTTCACCCTCTTTTGAAAAATAATGTTTGATTTTCCAATTAGCCAAATCAAATTTATCAATACCACCAAGTGTTCCAATTAATAGATAACCGTTATTATCCATACATAAAGACAGAATGGTATTATTTACGATACTATTATTGTTAAAAGGAATATTTAAAAAAACGTCGAATTTTTCTGTTTTTTTGTCAAAACGATTTAATCCACTTTGCGTTCCTACCCAAATATATCCTTTAGTATCTTCGGTGATTGTCCAAACGGTGTCGCTGCTTATTCCATAGAAAGCATTGGTGTTTTTTCGGTATTGAGTAAACTTATGTGATTTTCTGTCAAATTTATTCAATCCTTTTTCGGTACCAATCCAGATAAAACCATCTTTATCCTCAAAAATCGAATTAATTGTTTCGTTACTTAAACAACTGCTTGATTGTTTTGTGTTTGGCTTGTAAATAATAAAGTTATAACCATCAAACCTGTTCAATCCATCCCAAGTTCCAAACCACATAAATTTTTTGCTGTCCTGTAAAATGGCTCTTACTGAATTTTGGGACAAACCTTTTTCGAGCTTAATATTCTCCGAAGAAATTCTATCAAAACGAATATTATCATTGATATTTTGCGAAAAACCAAAATAGGAATCCAAAAGAAACAATAATATTATTGCTGCTCCTCTAAATATTTTGCAAAATTTCCTTAAGTATAAGCTTTTAACCATTTATTAAATTTATTAACCATTTCCTGCTGGTTTTTTCTTTTGTTTCGGTGTAAACCATCTTTTTAAGAAAAACTCCCTTTTATTTTCGTTGTGACGGAATGCATGCTTTCTATCTTTCTTCATTCTTTTCCTAGTCTCTTTCGATTGGATTTTATTATGGCGGTCAATGGCTTTTTGATAAAGTTTTAAATCTTCCTCCATCCTTTTTTCTTTCATCCTTTCAATTTTCTTTTCCTGCTTAGAAGCTGATTGAGAAAAAACAACCACTGGCGAAACTAAAAATAATAAGAAAAAAGCACTTTGCAGCATTCTTTTCATGAATATTCCCTTGTTTTTATTTATCCGATTCATAGTCTTTTTCTTTATTTTATCTCCCTTTTTTAATGAGCAATTTTTTTCATTAAAAGTATTAATAATTATCTGCAATTAACATAATTTTATGCTTATTTTTCTGTTATAATAAAAAAACTAATAACATCTTTTTTAACAATTTAAAACTTAAATTTTTCAAGAAAAAATCACAATTCAAGTCTTGTATATTGGTAACGAGAAATTTTCTAATTAATTATTAAAATTATTGTAATTTTACTCCATAATTGAACTTCAAATGCAAAGAGATTATTTAAAAATATTTCCAGTTACTTTCGTTTTGATTTCGTTAATGGTTTTATTTTCGACTTGCAATAAAAATGATGATCCGATTCCTAACGCTTACGTAAATCTATTTTTGGGAATTAATTCCACGCAATACGTAGAACTTAATTCTATTGGGGGTTGGGTAAATGTTACTGGCGGAGTTCGTGGAATAGTGGTTTACCGTAAATCGCTGGATGAGTTCGTTGCATTCGAAAGAAATTGTCCATACCAACCTTCTAATGATTGTGCTCGGATTCAAGTTGAATCTTCTGGTGTTACTGCCATTGATTCATGCTGTGGTTCTAGATTTATTTTGATTGATGGCTCTGTAGTTAATGGTCCAGCAACGATTTCACTAAAACAATATAACACCTCTTTTGATGGTGTAACGTTACATATCTATAATTAGTCTTCCCCTTTATCAAAGAACGATTTTGGTACATTTCAATTTTCTAAATTAATGTAGGAGTGATTTTTTTGCAAGAACCAATCAGTTAAAGGTAGGATTAAATCAGTTAACGAAAAAAAAAAGAGTCGAAAAATTTCGACTCTTTTTTACTTATATTCAGAATGCATTTGATTCAGAATGTTCGAGTTTAAGGCTTTTTAAATGAAAAAATCGAACCTTATAACAGGCTCTAATAGTGTCCTTTCATAAAGCATGAGTCTTGTCAAGAATGTTTGCATTCGAGGCTTTCGATATCTTGAAAATTAAGAGTTTACAATGGTAAATGACTAATTTTCAAGATGAGAATAACGATGAATGCGGACATTATGGACAGACTCTAATTAGTAACGGTAATGATCAGGCTTATAAGGACCATCTTTCGAAATGCCTAAATAATCAGCTTGTTCAGTAGTTAGTCTAGTTAGTTTTACACCAATTTTTTCTAAATGTAAACGAGCAACTTCTTCGTCTAATTGTTTTGGTAATCTGTAAACTCCAACTTTATAATCATTTTTCCATAAATCTAATTGAGCAAGAGTTTGGTTTGTAAATGAATTACTCATAACAAATGAAGGATGTCCGGTAGCACAACCTAAATTTACCAATCTGCCTTCTGCAAGTAAGAAAATTTCGCGTCCATCAGGGAATACATATTTATCAACCTGTGGTTTGATATTAATTTTCTTGATTCCAGGCCAGTTTTCTAATTTCTCAACTTGAATTTCGTTATCAAAATGTCCGATATTACAAATGATAGCTTGAGTTTTCATTTTAGAAATATGCTCAGCTGTAATAACATCTTTGTTACCAGTTGTTGTTACATAAATATTTCCTTCACCTAAAGTATCTTCAACGTTAGCAACTTCGAAACCTTCCATTGCAGCCTGTAAAGCACAAATTGGGTCAATTTCAGTTACAATAACTCTTGCACCATATGATTGCATTGATCTTGCGCAACCTTTACCAACATCACCATAACCTAAAACAACAACTACTTTTCCAGCAATCATAACATCGGTTGCACGTTTAATTCCGTCGGCCAATGATTCTCTACAACCATAAAGGTTATCGAATTTTGATTTTGTTACAGAGTCATTTACATTAATTGCAGGAATCAACAATTCTCCTCTTTCCATCATTTGGTATAATCTATGAACACCAGTTGTGGTTTCTTCAGAAACGCCTTTCCACTCAGCAACAGTTCTGGTCCATCTTTGTGGATCCTCTGCCAAAATTTCTTTCAATGAAGCTAAAATAACAGCTTCTTCCTGACTTGTAGCTTGTACATTTAAAACACTTGCATCTTTTTCAGCTTGATAACCTTTGTGAATAAACAAAGTAGCATCACCACCATCATCAACAATTAGTTGAGGACCTTTTCCTTCTGGAAACATCAATGCTTGATTGGTACACCACCAGTATTCTTCTAAAGTTTCACCTTTCCATGCAAATACAGGAATTCCCGCTTTTGCAATTGCAGCAGCAGCATGGTCTTGAGTTGAAAAAATATTACAAGAAGCCCATCTAACATTAGCACCCAATTCAACTAAAGTTTCTATTAAAACTGCAGTTTGAATAGTCATGTGTAAAGAACCAGAGATTCTAACACCTTTAAGTGGTTTTTGAGCTGAATATTTTTCGCGAATAGACATTAAGCCTGGCATTTCTTGCTCAGCGATTTCAATTTCTTTTCTTCCAAAATCCGCCAATGTAATATCAGCAACTTTGTAATCTAATTTGTCAACCATTATATTGTTTTTTATTGATTTATATTTTCTGTATCGAGGGGGCAAAGGTAATAATTCTCTGTTAGACCAACAAATTTTCATGTATTTTTAATGTTTTTATCCTACTTTTGTTCAATAAATTGAACATTAAATGGGTGTATTTTTAAAAAGGCATATTGATGAAAATATTTTAATTGGAGTTTGGGAAATTACAGAACCCGTTGACTTTTTCCTTTCTAATTTAACTCTTAATGAGAAAGAGCAAAAGCTTTTCAATAATATGAAACACGATTTAAGACGCACTCATTGGTTAAGTTATCGATTGCTGATTAAAGAGATTTTTGAAAGTCCGGATATTGAAACTGAAATTCATTATGATAATAATGGAAAACCTTTTTTTACGACGCTGAAACATCATTTATCAATAAGTCATTCCGGAATATTTTCAGCATGCATTTTGAGTCAAAAGAAAAAAGTGGGAATTGATGTTGAAAAAATCTCCGCCAAATTATTGAAAATCGAACATAAATTTCTTGGCGAAAATGAGATAATATTTACTGAAGGGATTCACAAAATTGAATTACTAACCATTTTATGGGGCGCAAAAGAAGCTTTGTATAAAAGTTATGGCAAAGGAGAACTTTCGTTTATTGATAATTTAAAATTAGAAGAATTTGATTATTGCGAAAAGGGAGAAACCAAAGGTTTTGTAATTGTTGATGATGAAGTATTTGAACATCAGGTTTTCTTTGAAAAAATTGATGATTATTTTTTGGTGTATTCAATAGAAATATGATAAAATTTTAATTAAAAAGTATATGAAGTTAACATTTAAATATGCCACAGATTCACTGATTATCAAGGAATTTAAGTTTATGTTGACGCGATTTCATGAACGTATTTCGAACAAACAAAAAGCGAGTAATTTGTTGCTCTCTTTGCTTTAAATTTAGGTCATAATTAACACAAAGTAATTTAGATTTAAATAAAAATTCTTATAATTGTAAAATCTTTTTTCTTAATGAGTACTCTTTCCATTATTACTGATAAAGCGAATTCATCACAAAAACAATTTGCGGTTTTAATTGACCCAGATAAAGTTTCGTTGACAGAAGTTGAAGAAATTTCAAAAATTTCGGCAAAGGCAAATGTTGATTTAATATTGGTTGGCGGGAGTTTGCTCACAAAAGGAAGTCTCGATGAATGCATTCAAGTCATTAAAAAACATTTCGATAAAAAAGTAATTATTTTCCCGGGAAACAGCATGCAAATAAGTTCTTTTGCCGATGGGATATTACTCTTATCTCTAATTTCAGGAAGAAATGCAGATATGCTAATTGGAAAACATGTAATTGCTGCACCTTTTCTGAAAGCTTCAAAAATTGAAATTATTCCTTCGGGATATTTAATTATTGAAAGTGGAGTTACAACGGCGGCTCAATATATGAGCAATACTCAACCAATTCCTTTCGAAAAAGAGGATATTGCAATGTGCACTGCAATGGCTGGAGAAATGCTTGGTTTAAAACTTATTTATCTTGATGCTGGAAGTGGGGCTATAAATCATGTTTCGGAAACCATGATAAAAAAAGTGAAATCAAATATTTCGATTCCGCTAATTATTGGTGGTGGTATCAAAACTCCTGAAATCGCTAAAAAATGCTGCCTGGCTGGAGCTGATATTATTGTTGTTGGCAATGCCATTGAAAAAAATTTTAATTTGATTAGTTCTATTTCAGAAGCCATTCATTCAATTCAATAATTTCCTAAATTTGTATATTCAATAATTAAAATTCTTTTCATGAATTCTTTCATCAATAAACTTGCAATCTTTGCGCTTTTTAATGCGCTTTTATTTTCATCTGTTTTTTCTCAAAACAAAATTATCAACCTTGAAGATGCAACTGCAAAAAGAAGTCTTTATCCTTCAAGTTTAAGCCAACTGCAATGGATGGGAAAAAGTGATAATTTATCTTATGTTGCCAATAATGGAATTGTTTTTATTAAAGGCAACTCCGATAAAAAGGATACTATTATTAAACTCGATGATGTAAATTATGAACTGAACAAACTTGGAGAGGACAAATTAAAACGCTTTCCAGCCATTACTTTTATCAAGGATATGGGATTCATGTTCAATTACAAAAGCAAATTATTTACCTACGATTTAATCACAAAAAAAATAGAATTGGTTTCGAAATACGACGAAACTGCTGAAAACATTGACATTGAACCCAACACCCTTTCAATGGCCTTTACCAAAAACAACAATCTTTTTGTTATTACAAACAAAGTTGAAACAGCCGTTACCAGTGACATTGAAAAAAACATCATTAATGGTCAGGCAGTTCATCGCAATGAATTCGGAATTGAAAAAGGAACTTTCTGGTCTCCAAACGGCAGCTTCCTAGCTTTTTACAGAATGGATCAAACCATGGTTACCGATTATCCTTTAGTTGATATCGATCCAACTCCAGCTGAAGTAAATTTAATAAAATATCCAATGGCAGGAATGACCAGCCATCATGTAACATTGGGAGTTTTTAATCCTTTAACAAAAAAAACAATTTTCCTCAAAACAGGCGAACCAGCTGAACAATACTTAACAAATATCACTTGGAGTCCCGATGAAAAATATATTTTTATTGCGGTATTGAACAGAGACCAAAACCATATGAAACTCAATAAATATAATGCTATTACTGGAGAATTTGTAAAAACTTTATTCGAAGAAAAAAGCGATAAATATGTTGAGCCACAAACTCCTTTGTATTTCTTAAAAACAAAACCTGATCAATTTATATGGCTGAGCCAACGTGATGGATTTAATCATATGTATTTATATGATACTAATGGGAAATTAATCAAACAATTAACTTCAGGCGATTGGCTGGTATCCGACTTAATTGGATTCGATGAAAATGACAAAAAAGTTTATTATAAATCAACAGCAACAAGTCCTTTAGAACAACATCTATATTCTGTTGAAATAAAATCTGGAAAAACGACAAAAATCTCTTCAGTAAAAGGAACTCATAATGGATACCTAAGTAATAGTGGGAAATATATTATTGATTTTTTTAGCAGCACTACAAATCCAGGTCAAATTGATTTAGAATCCACAAACGGGAAAGTATTGCAAACACTCAATAAAAATGAGAATCCTTTAAAAGATTATAATTTAGGAGAAACTTCTTTATTTAAAATAAAAGCATCAGATGGTTCCGATTTATATTGTAGAATGATCAAACCTTCCAATTTCGATCCGAAAAAGAAATACCCAGCAATTGTTTACGTTTATGGTGGTCCACACACACAATTGGTTTCAGAATCATGGACAGCGGGTGCTGGCTTGTTTTTAAACTACCTAGCCCAAAAAGGATATGTTGTATTTACATTAGACAATCATGGCTCATCAAACAGAGGATTAAAATTTGAACAGGCAATTTTTAGAAATCTTGGAACTGTTGAAGCTGATGACCAAATGAAAGGCATTGATTTCCTGAAAAAGCAAAGTTTTGTTGACACTTCAAAAATTGGAGTTCACGGATGGAGTTATGGAGGCTTTATGACCATTACCATGATGCTCAAACATTCTAATATTTTCAAAGTTGCGGTTGCTGGCGGACCAGTAATTGACTGGAAATATTATGAAATCATGTATGGCGAGCGCTATATGGACACTCCAGAAACCAATCCTGATGGTTATAAAAATTCAAGTCTATTAAATTATGCTCAAGATTTGAAAGGAAAATTACTTATTATTCACGGAACTGTTGATAATACAGTGGTAATGCAACATAGTTTATCCTTTTTAAAGAAATGTGTTGATGAAGGAATACAAGTTGATTATTTTTTATATCCTGGTCATGAACATAACGTTTCGGGTAAAGACAGAGCGCATTTATTCCACAAAATTGAAAATTATTTTAATGATTATTTGAAATAATCCAATTTTTTTATTCAACAAATTAATGTGTGTTTTTTATTTGTTTATAAATAATATCATTTATATTTGTGGCATTAATTGAATTTCGAACCAAAAAACATTAACCATGAAAAAAGTTTTTTTTATTTTAGGAATGATTGCTTTAACAGCCTTTGGATTTAGTTCTTGTAAAAAATGTACTACTTGTTCAACAACCAGTGCTGCTGGTGTTGTTATTAGCACGTCTGCAGAATTTTGTGGCTCATCAAGCGAAGTAAGTGATTTTGAAACTTCTTACAAAAATGCTTGGTCTTCTTTCGGAACTCCTTCTTGCAATTAAAATGGATTTAATTAAAAAAAGACTGCCTTTGGCGGTCTTTTTTTTGCCCAAATTTTTTTGGAAACAAGCAATCATTTATTCAAAATAGATTTATATCTTTATTGCTTTAATTATCCATAATAACCAAGTCATGAAATCTATTTCAACATTATTACTTTTCGTAATTTCCTTTACTTCAATTTTTGGACAAAAAACTGAAAATTCCTCAAGAGAACATTTTTGCAGCAAGGGCAAAAAGAATCAAACAATGGAGTTTAAAGATATAAAAAAGACTCTTTTGATGAATAAATATGATGTGAAGTTTTATAAACTGGATATCAATTTAGAAAGAACTTCAGTTGCAATTAGCGGGAATGTTACGATCGGAGCCGTCGTTCAAGGAACTCCATTAGATACTTTTGTTTTTGATTTGGACGATGTTCTTTTAATTGATTCCATCAAAATTAACAATTCTCTTAAAACATATACAAGATTAGCAAATCAGGTATACGTTCCAGTTTTACCAACACTTACCGTTGGCACTGCCATTACAGCCCAGATTTATTATCACGGAACCCCAAGTTCAGGTGGATTTTTTGCTGGAATTACTCATACCACTTCCGGGTATTGGGGAAATGAGGTTGTTTTCACTTTATCAGAACCATACAATGCATATCAATGGTGGCCTTGCAAACAAGATTTAACAGATAAAGCTGATTCGGCATATATTTTTGTTACAACAAGCAATTTAAATAAAGTAGGATCAAATGGATTGTTAGCAGCAAGTGTTCCTGTTGCAGGAAGCAAAATTAGATATGAATGGAAAACCCGTTATCCGATAGACTATTATTTAATTTCTGTTTCTGTTGCAAAATACATCGATTATACAACTTATGCTCATCCCGCAGGAACAACGGATTCAGTAAGAATCCAGAACTATCTTTACGACAATACTCATGTTCCAAGTGTTTTAGGACAATACCAAACCTCAATTGATCAAACAGCTGATTTCATTGAATTGTATTCTGATCTTTTTGGAATGTATCCTTTTAAAAATGAAAAATATGGTCATTCAATGGCTCCACTGGGTGGTGGAATGGAACACCAAACAATGACAACATTAGGCTCTTTCAGTTTTGATTTGGTTTGTCACGAATTGGCTCACCAATGGTGGGGCGATCATGTTACTTGTGGAACATGGAGTGATATTTGGTTAAACGAAGGCTTCGCAACTTATAGCGAATATCTGGCAAAACAAAATCTCGATCCAGGAACTGCACAACAATGGCTAACTGATGTTCACACAAGCGTAATGTCAGCTGTTGATGGTAGTGTTTATATTCCTGCTGCTCAAACCAACGATGTAAATAGAATTTTTGATTCTCGCCTTTCTTATGATAAAGGTGGTGCAATCATACATCAAATGCGATTCGAAACCCAAAATGATGCTTTGTTTTTTCAAACCTTAAAAAACTTCCAAACACAATACGCTTATTCAACAGCACTAGGTTTAGATTTCAAATCAGTTCTTGAAACAACAACGGGAATAAACTTTACTGATAATTTTAATCAATGGTATTTTGGTGAAGGATATCCAACTTACAATATTGTTTGGAATCAAGTTGCAGATACTGTAACATTTACTGCAACACAAACGGCTTCGATGCCAAGTGTTACGCCGCTTTTCAAAATGTTGATGGAATACAAATTAAATTCAGCAAGTGGTGATACGCTTGTAAAAGTTTATCAAACTGCAAATGTCAATACATTTAAGATTCATACTCATAAAATAATTACCGGAATGGTTGTAGATCCAAACGATTGGGTAATCAATAAAGTTGGAACCATTACCGTGGGTATTGAAAACGTTGAAAATCCAGTATATTTTTGCACTGCACCAAACCCTGTTGAAGATTTTATCTATGTTTATTTAGAAAACAATAACAGTACTATAAAAGAAATTAGAGTACTTGATATCACAGGAAGAGAATTGTTAAACCAATCAACTTTAGAGAAAAATACTAAATTAGATCTTTCAAATTTGAAAAGTGGTTTTTACATGATTTCTATTACTGATGGTAAAAACATTTATTCAAAAAGAATTGTAAAATTATAATTAGAAAATATTATGAAGAAATATTTATTTGCATTGATCGTTCTTGCTTTATTTTCAATAAAAGCATATTCACAGCTACCACAAAATGTTTCAATTAATTCAACTGGTAATTTGCCAGATCCGTCTTCTATGTTGGATGTTTCTTCAACTGATAAGGGTTTGCTCATTCCAAGGATGACAACTGCTCAAAGAACTGCTATCGCAAGTCCGGCAAAAGGTTTACTGGTTTTCGATAATGATTTAAGCGAATTCTGGTATTATAACGGTGCATTTTGGACTGCTTTTGCTGGTGGAGCAACAGGACCTGCAGGTCCAACCGGACCAACTGGCCCAACTGGTGGCGGAACAGGAACCTGCACCACTCTTGATGGCGCTTATAATTGTGGGGGAGCCGGAGCTGGAAGAATAATAACTGCTAATTCTGGAGCTTTCGAAGTAAATGCATCAACAGCTGCAACCAATGCCATAAAAGCATTACATTCAAATAGTGGAGTTGCAGTCAATGCATCCAGTACACTTGCTTCAAATGCATATTCAACAATTCAGTCTACCACTGCTTCAACAAATACTTTAGTTTCTGCAGTATTAGGAAATTCATCCGCAGCTGGCTACGGCGTATCTGGTCAAATTGCTGCTACTGGAACTGCCCAGGCTGGTGTTTATGGAAACAATTTAAGAACAACTGGTGGTCATGGTGTTTGGGGATTCGGTTATAATGGAGTTGTTGGTGAAACAAATTATGTTCCGGCATTTGGACTTTATGGTTATAATCATGGTGCAGCCGATCCAGGAGTTGGAACCGCAGGAATTGGAATTACTGGAATCGCTGGACAAAGCACCAATTTAGCTTTGAGTTATGGCGTTTATTCTTATGATGACGGGGGTATTGTTGGTGCTTTAGACGTTGGTGGAAATTTCTCAGCCGGTGGAACTAAGGCATTTAGAATTCAACACCCAACAAAACCAGATATGTTTTTAAAGCATTTCTGTTTAGAATCTCCTGAAGTATTAAATGTATATAGAGGAAACGCTATTTTAGATGCCAATGGTGAAGCCATTATTACTTTACCAGAATATTTCTCTTCGATAAACATAAATTTCTCATATAATTTAACATCAATTGGAACTTCTGCTCCTGAGCTTCATATAAAAGATGAAGTTAAAGGAAATGCATTTTCTGTGGCTGGTGGAAAACCAAATTCAAAAATTTCGTGGACTGTTTATGCCGAGAGAAATGATAAATACATTCAGGAACATCCAGATTCAAAGCAAACAGAAGTTCTTCAAACCGAAAGAGATAAAAAATTATTGAAAGGCGACAAAATGCCACTTTTAAATGGAATAAACAGCAACCCTAATCAGCCTATTATTAAGGTTCTTAGTGAATAATCTTTTTTAGTTTATTCATTTAATGCAAAATAACATTTCTTTAATTTTAGAATCCTTCGTTCGCAAGTTGTCATTCAGAGCGAACTGATGAATCTAATAACCAGTTGAAGATTTTGTTGCACATTGTCATTCAGAACGCAGTGAAGAATCTATTTTTGATACGATAATTCTTAATTTAATACAAACACAAAATAAAAAATGAAGTTCCTTTTCATTCGCAATAAAAATTCATCATTCCTCCACCAGTTGGTGGAAAAGCAGTTTAAATGTTAGCAAGAATAATAACCAATATCATGAATAAAAGAATTAATAATTTATTACACATTCTTTTCGGGATACTGTTTTTCTTAATCTCTTTAGAATCTGCCTCATATTCAATTAATATTTTATTTTATCTCGCACTTACATTTATTTTTTCGTGGGTCTTATTTCTAATAATATTTCTTGGATTTAATTTTAAGAATATTTCAAAAGCTTTACTTAAATTTTCTATCCTACTCATCTTAACTATTTGCATAATTTACCCAACAATAGCAATCCAAAATAAATTTACCAGGGAGAATGCAAATAATCTAATTGTTAAAATTGATGAATACTACAAACAGAACTATCGGTATCCAGAATCATTGAATACAATAAGTTCTAAAAAAGAATTGTCATATTGGGTAGGTGTTTTTCCAAAGAAATTCAAGTATTTAAAAACCTCTGTAGGATTTACTTTAACATATCGCAATTCAGGAATGAGTTCGTATTTAAGTGATAAAAAAGAGTGGGTCCCAATTGATTAATTTCCAGAGATTTTTAGCTCTGCGGTCCTTTGCGCAAGAACTTTGCGACCTCTGCGTTTAAACCTTTTTTCACCTCATAAGAACATAAAAAAGAAGGGTTTTCCATTATAATTTTAATTATAGCAAAACTTTAAATATTTTTAATTTAAATTGCTTCTAAATAAGAAAATAATTTCTTAATTTTGCAAAAACATTTAACCATTTAAAAAACAATTAATAATATGTCAGTTTTAGTAGGAAAAAAAGCCCCTGTATTTCATGCAGATGCAGTAGTTAACGGTGGAGAATTCGTTGAGAATTTTTCATTAGATCAATACATTGGTAAAAAAGAAGTTGTATTTTTCTTTTACCCATTAGATTTTACATTTGTTTGTCCAACCGAACTTCTTGCATTCCAAGAAAAAATGGAAGAATTTGATAAAAGAAATGTAGCTGTTGTTGGCTGTTCAGTAGATTCAAAATTTTCTCACTGGGCATGGTTAAACACTGAAAAAAATCATGGTGGAATTAAAGGTGTTAAATATCCTTTGGTATCTGACCTTGCAAAAACTATCTCCGAAAACTACGATGTTTTAGCAGGAGAATTTGATTACAACGACGAAGGCGAAATGGCTTTTAAAGGTGCTCCAGTTGCATTTAGAGGATTGTTCCTAATTGACAAAACTGGTACTGTTCGTCATCAAGTTGTTAATGATTTACCTTTGGGTAGAAGCATTGACGAAGCATTAAGAATGGTAGATGCTTTACAATTTTTCGAAGCAAACGGCGAAGTTTGTCCAGCAAACTGGTCAAAAGGAAAAGACGGCATGAAAGCTTCTGCTGACGGTGTTGCTGATTATTTGAGCAAACACTAATTATCCTATTTTAATTGGGACTAAAGTCCCTTTTACATTTGCATTTTATAGCCACGCCCTTTGGTAGCTGAGCGAAGTCGAAGCTAAGGACGTGGCTATTCTATTTATTACAAAATAATTCGCGTTATTGTATCCGAACTAACAGGACTAAAGTCCTTTATTGAAAAAATAATGTGGTTAAGTTTGAAAAGTTCAGAACATTTATTTTGAACAAATCATTGAAAGGGCTTTAGCCCTAAAAAGCCATTTAAAAAACAAATTCCCAAAGAAATATTTTAATTTGCCACATTCTTCCATTACAAATAAATAATAGATGGCGTTGTTTTCAAAAAACCTACAAAAACATCCACAAAATCACTGGAAGGGCTTCAGCCCTGTAAAGACTATTACAACCACCAAATCCTAAATGAAATATTTTAAATTGCCACGTCCTTCAGGGCGTGGTCATTGAATAAAAAAAGTAGACGGGCTTTAGCCCAAATTAACAAATTTTATTTTTTTAAATTTATTCCTCAATTAAATTTCAAACCTGTTTTAATTCCAAAAATAAATGGTTTTGAATATAAGTTAGATTCGGGAGTCGTTGCAATTGTAGAATAGTTATTATAACTAACTAAAAAACCAAATGGAATACTCCAATTGTCAAGGAATTTATATAAAATTCCTATATTGAAATCAACTTCATTAAAACTTTTATAAGCATAATTAACAACAAATTGTTCTCCCATTCCAACAGGATTGGATTTACTTGAATAACCACTAAAAAAGTTCCTTGCAATCCCAACTTCAAAAAAGCTACTTAATTTTTCATTAGAGAAAGGTCTAATGTAATTTATCGACAATGGAACGGTGAAATAGGAATACGCTATTTTGTGATCGAATAATTTTTCATTGAAAAGATAAACTGAATAAAAATAGGTACGCTTCTGATAACCAAAACCTGTTCCTAAATTAAAATTCTTTAAGAAATTATAATAGCAATTGATTGAAGCATGAAATCCAAATTGGCTTTCACCTCTAAGGTCAATATTTAAATCATCAACCTTAGCCTTTGGAATCACCAAACCACTTATATTACCAGAAAAACTAAATTTATTGTTTTTGTTTTGCGAAAAGCTGCAAAAACTGATAAACACAATGAAAATAAAAATATTAATCGCTTTTTTCATTCTTTAATTATCTAAATTTTTATCAAATATAATCATTTATCGATGAAAAAGATTGACTTCGTTATTTTTTATTGGGACTTTAGTCATTTATTGAAATAATTATGTGGTTAAGCTTGAAAGTTCAGAACATTTATTTTGAACAAATCATTGAAAGGGCTTCAGCCCTGTAAAGACTATTACAACCACCAAATCCTAAATGAAATATTTTAATTTGCCACGTCCTTCAGGGCGTGACTAAAGAATTATAATAGCAGGTGGGCTTCAGCCCAAATAAATTGATAAAATCAAAAATCGCCAATCAACATTCCTTGTTCTTAAATCAATTTTTTTAGCGACCAACGTGGCTAAATAATCACAAATCAAAATTCCTAAATCTTAAATCAAATTTCCTACTCCTCCCCTTCATTCGGCATAAATCCTTTATTCTCGTCCTTTTTCTTCATTCCAAAATTATAACGAATACTAATCCCAAATCGCTGGTTATCCATATAGCGATCTCCGGTTGTTGAAATATCACCCTGATTGATGCTGAATTTTGTTTTCATGGTTTTTAAAACATCCCTGCCACTCAACGAAACCGTTAGTTTTTTCTTGAAAAAAGTCTGCGACAAACCAAAATTCAACTGACCGAAATCCTGTAATTCATAAAAATTCTGGAAGCCATGAAGCATCATAAAACCCATAACGGTTAGCTTGGTTTCTTTAAAAAGGCTGAGCGAATGAAAGGTAAAAAGTCTCCAGCCATCACGGCTATATTTTAAATATTCGTTATTATAAATCCCATCAAATTCGTTCATATTATATTGACCACCTAAGGCAAAAAAGTATTTCCCTCCCGGAGGAATTCCCACCATAAACCTAACATAAGTTTCCTTACTTTTTCCTAAATTATCATAGGTTCTAACAGCAACCGCCCCTTGATTTTGATCTTTATAAATTACACTCGAAAAAACATCTCTGGTATAATTTTGGCCAACAGCAATAATTGGCATGTCATCATAACTCACATTGATTTCATAATTGTCAGTAAACTGAGGTTTTAGTGCAGGGTTTCCTGTTTCATACAGAAATTCATCAATGTATTTGATATAAGGATTCAAACTCTGATAACCCGGTCTGTTGATGGTTTTGCGATAAATAATATATCCATTCAAATCAATACCGAAAATTCTGAGCACTTTTCTACTCAAATAAACATAAGGAAACCAATCCGTTCTATTCACAATAAAATTGGTATCTTTAGGTACCGTTTGACTTCCTTTCATATACGTTTGTTCAATTCGTCCACCAGCTTTTAAGGTGAAGAATTTATCAAAAGTTCTGGAAGCTTGAACATAAAAAGCATTGATGTTTTCCGTATAAGTAAAAGCATTGGTACGCTTGCTGTCAATCACATTACTATCATTCTGTAAAAGAAAATAATCCGATTTACTGCTGTATTGCTGGTAATTAATTTGAATACCCGTTTCCAGTTTTATTTTCAATGGTAATTTATAAGTCAAATCCGATTGAAACAGAAAATTATTTCTTGTTTGTTTATTCTCCCCATTTCCTTGAACCAGAATGTTGAACGGAAAGCTATAACCAGTAGTATAATCCTGCAAATTGGCATTGCTATTATAGCTATAGCTAAATTTCGTATCCCAGTCAGAACCAATAGTATCCAATTTTCTATTAAAACCAATATCTTGTTGTATGCTGATAATATCCGAACTATTATTGATTGCATTATTGCCTTGAGCCAGAAGCAAATGCTGACTATCTTCTATTGTATTGCTGTTGGTGGCATCCGATTTCGGAAAACTCATATTAATTCTGCCATCGTAATTCAAGCTGCTATTTTTCCAGGTGTCGATATTGATGCCATAGCCAAGATATCCCTGTTCGCTCAATTGTTTGCTGGTTGAGGATTGATTGATGGCGGTGTCCAATGAAAGCAAACGAACAGAATTAATATCTTCAATCAAACCATTGTGATTATAATTTAAATTAAGATAGCTGGTCCCTTTGCTGCCACTGTTGTTCAGATTAAAACCTGCAAACCTGTTGCTATAAACGCCCTGATTCATTCCAGCGTTAACAGAACCCGAACGACCAATATTTACGCCTTTTTGAAGAATAATATTGATGATACCACCCGAAGTTGATGCATCATATTTGGTAGAGGGAGTTCGCATCACTTCAATCCTTTGAATGCTTCCTGGAGGCAAACTCTTCAACAAAGTAGAAATATCTGCCGCACTCATTTTTTGTTCTCTTCCATTGATATAAATGGCGGCAGCATTGGCACTCGAAATATAAATGCCACCATCTTGGTCAACGTACAAACCTGGTGTTTTTTCTAAAACCTCTAAAGCGTTGGTGCTGGAACTGATGATGGGCATCGGATCAATAATTGTTTTATCGTCTTCCTGTCGCATAAGAGGCTTTTTCCCCTGAATCACCGCCTCGTTCATCAACACTGCATTTATTTTTAAATGGAATTCAAATTTCCTGTTGGTAGGAGTAATGTTGATGGTATCAAATAATTTCTGAAAGCCCACAAAGCTAATCATGATTTTATACATTCCATTGGCGGCAACTTTGAGTTCTGCAATGCCATTTTTATCAGTACCACCAAAAACTTTCGTAGAATCTTTAAACTTCGTCAATTTAATTTGGGCGCCAATCAGCGTTTCATTTTGAGCATCAAAAACTTTAACAGAAATACTTTGACCAATGCCAGTTGTTGCTTTAGCAATAAGAATAATAAAAACAAAAATCCTGAAAAATTGATTCATCCGGAAAGAATTAGCGCTACAAATTTAGTAATAAAAAGAAAATCCCCTACATAAATTCCTAATCTACTAATAAACCAATAACTAATTAACAAGTTAACAAATTAACTAAATAACCTAATAACTCATTAACTAATAATGGCGTTCCCCTATCGGGTCGGGCTTTTTGTTGCAATCTTTTGCTCGTTCCTCACAAAAGGATTTCCGCTTCAATCCCTAACGTGAATTTTTCGTCTTTGCAATCCGCCCACCGACAAAGCAATATTGCGGTGCGAAGTTTCCGAACTTCGCACTTTTTATTACGTTAATTTTGAGAAGCAATCTTAATATGTTCGTCATTGCGATGGAGGAACGACTGAAGCAATCTATTCAACGCTCGTCATTCTGCCAACCTGACAGCTGTCTGTAAGTCGTTTCAGAATCTTCAACTTTATCACTTTAAAAACTCATCTAATCAACTCCAACGCCCCCTTTTTCTCTTTAATACTGCCGTTATTATAAACCACTGTAATAACATAAAAATAAGTACCAGCAGAAACTTCTTTTCCTTTGTATTTTCCATTCCAACCTCCAGTTATTTCGTCCCAAGTATAAAGCTCCTGTCCCCAGCGGTTAAAAATAGTTGCATTTATTTCTTTTATATGGCTTCCTTTAATATTAAAAACATCATTTACACCATCATTGTTGGGTGTAAAGGCATTAATGATAATTAATTCGTTAGCTGGTTGCTCCGAACAATCTTTTACAAAAACGGTAATGCTATCAATGGTTTCCAAATATTTATTTAAATGCAAATAATAGGTAGTTGTTTGTGTTGGGTGCGCCCAAGGGTCTCCAATAGTGTCATTACTTAAACCTGTTGCAGGTAACCACTGATAGGTATATC
>JACAAW010000079.1 GCA_013377115.1 Bacteroidota bacterium
GGGGATATTTTTCAAATAGACACACCTTATTTGGATTCACAAAGTAATGGACTTTCCTATTTGATTGACAAAATCCATCACCACCCTATCTATGCACATGTAAGGTTAGAAAAAGGTGAGCGATCAGAATTAGCCAATTTAGCTAATGATTTATTATAAATGATTATTTTTCTTCGAAAATTACCGTTAATAAAGTTTGGCCAACAGCTTTTAAAGTGTTTTTGTTGATGCCATTCATGTCATCTTTTTGGGTATGCCAGTTTACATAGAAATTGCTTTGTGAAATAGGCTCGTATTGAATGATATCAATTGTTGGAATTTTTTTAATTCTATTGATATACATATGATCGTCAATTATTTCCTTGGTTTCTTTAGCAACGAAATAATTCTCAAAACCTGCTCTTTTCCCAGCATCCCAAACTTTTCTTACAAAATCACTTGCATAAAACATTGAAGTTCCTTCCATTGTAAAAGTGGCGTTTTCAGCTCCAACCATGTCAAGTAAAATTCCATATTTCGCATTGTAATTTGGTTTATGAGGATTGTTCGACCAATATTGAGAGCCCAAACACCATGAATCTTCCATGTCAGGAAAAGTACTGTTTTCTGGTTGTCCATAATCTTCTGCGTCAAAAAGAATTAAATCAACACCAATATTTGGTTTCGAAATTTTTAATAAACGTGCAATTTCCATTAATACACCAACACCACTTGCTCCATCATTGGCTCCGAGTATTGGTTTTGAATGATTTTCTTTATCAGGATCCTGATCAGAAAATGGACGAGAATCCCAGTGTGAACATAAAAATATTCTATCAGTTTTTTCTGGATTGAAAGAAGCAATAATATTTTTTAAATTTAAAATACTTCCATCAAAAGCCCGCATTTTCCCATTTTGAATACTAACATCGTCAGTGTATTCCTTTAATTTTCCGGCAATATAGTCAGCACATTTTTTATTTTCTTTGCTGTTTGTAACTCTAGGACCAAAACCCACTTGTTTTTTTACAAAATAATATGCCGAATCACCATTGAAAACTGGAACCTTAACTGTGATTTTGTTTTCATTTTCTGTGGTTTTATCGGTTTCAATTTTTTTATTGTTATTTCCACAAGAGGAAAATAATATGGCTCCAACAACTACAAAATATAAATAATTTTTCATTCTCTTTTCTGTTAATTTTTTACAAACCTACATGAATTTTGTAAATATTGCAAACCAAAATCTATAAGGATTGTTAAATTTATATTATTTAAATGTTATTCTTTTTTAAGTTTAGTTATTTGTATCTAAAAATTTTGTAATTTTGCACCCGCTTTAGAAAACAAAAATTTCGAACCTTTTAATATCTTTTTTCATTAATTATCAAAGAATTGAGATAGATTTCCTGATTTAAGATTTTATTGCATTTCAAAAAAAATTAACTTTTTTATTAAAATTATCATTTAATGCCTTTAAAAAAACTAAGAAACATCGGAATTGCTGCACATATTGATGCTGGCAAAACAACGCTTACTGAAAGAATACTTTTTTACACTGGAGTTAACAGAAAAGTTGGAGAAGTTCATGATGGTGCTGCCACAATGGATTTCATGAAACAAGAACAAGAAAGAGGAATTACAATCGCTTCGGCTGCCATCACTTGTTTTTGGAAAGAATCTCAAATCAATTTAATTGACACTCCTGGTCACGTTGATTTTACAATTGAAGTTGAACGCTCTTTAAGAGTTATTGATGGAATGGTGGCTGTTTTTTGCGCTGTTGGTGGCGTAGAACCACAAAGTGAAACAGTTTGGAATCAAGCTGATCGTTATAAAGTTCCACGTATTGCTTTTATTAATAAGATGGACAGAACTGGTGCTGATTTTTACGAAGTGGTTAATCAGTTAAACACCAATTTAGATGCAAAAGCAATTCCTTTTCAAATTCCAATGGGTGTTGAAGAAAAATTTATTGGCATTATAGATTTATTAAATAGAAAAGCATATTTAAGTGAAGGTGAAAACCAAATTGAATCTGAAATTCCTGAAGAATATAAAGCTAAAAGCGAAGAAGCTAGATTGTTGATTATTGATAAATTGGCCGATTTTAATGAAGAAATAATGGCTCTTTATTTTGACGAAAAAGAAGTTTCTGCTGAATTATTAAAAACTGCTGCAAGAGATGCTACTTTGAAACTCTTAATTACACCAGTATTTTGTGGTGCTGCCTATAAAAACAAAGGCGTAGAACACCTTTTAGATGCTGTTGTTGATTATTTACCTTCACCAATTGATGTAGGTGCTATTGTTGGTATGGATGTTGACGATCATGAAAAAGCCCGTCAAAGAAACCCAACTTCAAAAGAGCCATTTGCTGCTCTCGCCTTCAAATTAATTCATGACCCATTTGTTGGTCAGCAAACTTTTGTTCGTGTTTATTCAGGAACTTTAAAAAGTGGTATGCAAATATTCAATTCAACCCGTGGTAAAAACGAGAGAATTGGTAGAATTCTTACTATTCACGCAAAAGAAAGAGTTGAAGTTGCTGAGGCTGGTCCTGGCGATATCGTTGCTCTTATTGGAATGAAACTTACTAAAACTGGAGATACTTTATGTGATAACGATCAAAGAATTCTTCTTGAATCTATTCATGTTCCAGCTTCTGTAATTGAATTGAAAATTTCTCCTGCTAAAATGAAAGACCAATCAAAACTTGGTGAATCATTGGCAAAACTTTCTAACGAAGATCCTTCATTCAATGCAAGATTTGATGAAGAAACTGAAGAAACTATCGTTTCTGGAATGGGAGAACTTCATTTAGAAATTATTATTGACAGACTTAAACACGAATTTGGTGTTGATGTTATTGTTGGTGAACCTTCTGTAGCTTATAGAGAAACCATTACTTCGGAAATCGAAATTGATTATCGCCATTCTAAACAAACTGGTGGTAAAGGCCAATTCGCTCAAACGCTATTACGACTTGAACCAAACGATGGCATTGGATATGAATTTATCGACAAAATTAAAGGTGGTAGAATCCCAGCTGAATATATTCCTTCAGTAAATAAAGGAATTCTTAAAACGTTGGAAAAAGGTGTTATTGCTGGATTCCCTGTTGTTGATGTGAAGGTTGTATTATTGGATGGAAACTTCCACCCAGTGGATTCGTCAGATATGGCTTTCCAAACTTGTGCTTCAATCTGTTTTAAAAATGGTTTTGTAAAAGCTGGTCCAATTCTTTTAGAGCCTATTATGAAAATAGAAATCAACACTCCTGATGATTATATTGGTGATGTTGTTGGTAACCTTAATAAGAGACGTGGAAAAGTTGATTCAATGCGTCGTTATAGAAAAGGATCTCAAAAACTAAGTGGTTTTGTACCTTTAATGGAAATGTTTGGTTACTCAACCCAATTGAGAAATATCTCGAGCGGTAGAGCAAACTATTCTATGGAATTCTATAAATACATGCCAGTTTCAAAGGCTGTACAAGAAGACGTAATCAAGAAAATTGAAGAAGAAAAAAGACTAAAAAACAAATAGTCTTTAATAAATAACTGGTTTATTGCGGCATTGAAATTCGATTTAAAAATTGAATATCTTTGTCGCAATAATTTTTTGTAGTAAATGAAAAAGTACCAATTATTTCTTCTTTCTATCCTGTCTGGAGTTTTACTCAGCGTTGCCTGGCCTGCAAGTGGATTTCCATTAATTCTATTTATTGGATTTGTGCCCTTTTTAATAATTGAAGATTTTATCCTATCAAATAAAAAATCTTTCACAAGATTAAGTGTTCTTTTGTATACTTATCCTGGAATGCTAACATGGAATTTATTAACTACCTGGTGGGTTTATAATTCAACTGTGGTTGGAAGTATTCTTGCTTTTGTAATCAATTCCTTATTCATGGCAATTGTATTAAATGTTTTTCATTTAATTCGCAGAAGAATTTCAAATAATAATAGCATTTGGATTTTTCCATTTATTTGGATTTCATTTGAGTTTTTGCATTTAAATTGGGATTTAACCTGGACATGGCTTAGTCTTGGAAATGGTTTTGCGTCTTATTATAAATGGATTCAGTGGTATGAATACACTGGAGTTTTTGGTGGAACTTTATGGATATTAACCGTAAATGTTTCCTTATTTCTAATATTAAAGAATTTCGTTTTTCAAAAAAATGAAAGAAAAAAATTGTTAAAATATGCTCTTATTGTGTTTGCAATAATTCTCATCCCGATAGTTTTTTCTATTTACAAATACAAAACCTATACTGAAAAAATAAACCCGAAAAACTTCTTAGTGGTTCAGCCAAATATTGATCCATACAACGAGAAATTCAGTTCAATGCCTTCAAAAGAGCAGATGGACAAAATGCTGAATCTCGCAAGACAAAAAGCAACGAAACAAACTGATTTTGTTATATTTCCAGAGACAGCAATTCCAGAAGGAATTTGGGAGGATGAATTAGAAATTTCTCCAAGTATAAAGCAAGTTAGAGATTTTGTTAAAGATTATTCCAATTCTACGGTTGTCATTGGACTTTCTTCACATAGAATGTTTAAAAAGGGCGAACCATTGTCATCAACCGCTAGGAAATACAATAAAAAGAATCCAAAAAGTCCTTATTATGATATTTTCAATACAGCCCTTCAGGTTGATTCTTCAAAGCAAATTCACCTTTATCACAAATCAAAATTAGTTCCTGGTGTTGAAAAGATGCCATTTCCCAAATTGTTAAAGCCATTGGAAAAATATGCAATTGAATTGGGTGGTTCATCCGGAAGTTTTGGAACTCAAAAAGAAAGAACGCCTTTTACCTCACTTAACAAAACTAAAATTGCTCCAGTTATTTGTTATGAATCCGTTTACGGTGAATTTGTTTCTGAATTTATTCAAAACGGAGCTCAGTTTATTGTAATTATTACAAACGATGGTTGGTGGGGCGATACACCAGGTTACCGTCAGCATTTTAATTATGCTCGTTTACGTGCAATTGAAACTCGGAGAAGTATTGCCCGCTCTGCAAACACAGGAATTTCAACTTTTATCAATCAACGTGGTGATGATTTTGAATCCACAAAATGGTGGGAGCCAAAGGCAATTACGGCTTCTCTAAATGCAAATGATGAAATTACATTTTATGTGAAATATGGAGATTATATTGGACGGATAGCTTATTATTTCAGTATTTTCTTAATCTTTTTTGCAATTACCTCTTGGATTATTAAAAAATTCAAAAAGAATTAATTCTTTTCTCTCAAATAAATTTCACAGGTGTCTTTTATGGATTGATACATAGGAATGAATTTGAAATCAATCGCTTTGATGATTTTCTCTGAGCTAAACTTAGAAATATTATTTGCAGTTCTGGCGGTTTCTTTGGTAATTGAGGCTTTTTTACCAGTGAAAATTTCAATGAATTTTAAATATCTCCAGGCAATCTGACTGAGAAATTTTCCTGCCTTTTTTGAAGGCCTTTTTTTGCCCAATCCATCTGCAACCTGATCAAAAAAATCTTTGCAGAATAAATTCTCTGAGGAAAGGATAAATCGTTCGTTTTTTATTTCGCTTTCCATTAATAAAATCATGGCTTTGCTCACATCTCTGACATCAACATAACCATTCATTCCCATTGTATAGAATTTTAATCCTTTATCCATTAATGAAAATAATTGGCTGCTTCCTTTTTTCCAGTTTCCTGGTCCAATAACAACTGAGGGATTTACAATAACAGCATCCAAACCTTCTATTGTTCCTCGCCATACTTCCCTTTCAGCACCGTATTTACTAATCGAATAGGCAGAATTTCGTTTCGATGATTTCCAAAAAGTTTCTTCATCGGTTGGTAAATCAGTTTCCGATCTTCCAAGCGCAGCAATGGAACTAACGTAACAAAGTTTATTTATTTTTTTTTCTAAAGCCGCATTCACAATATTGGCAGTCCCTTGAATATTTACCTTTTCCATATTCAATGCTTCCGTTTTATGAAACGAAACGATGGCAGCACAATGATAAACTTCAGAAATTCCGTCAAGAGCATCAATAAGCGAAAAGAAATCCAAAACATCACCTTCAAACCATTCAACTTCGCTCAATAATTTGGAACAATTGTAAAATGAAAAAATTTTAGTGGTTAGGTCGCTCTTTCCATTTCTGCGAATGGCTCGAACTTTTTTTCCTGATTTTAGCAAATCAATTAAAAGATGAGAACCAATAAAACCTGTTGCTCCAGTTACCAATATCATAACGCAAACCTAATTGATTTTTTTCAGATTCACAAATAACGAAGGAAATTGTATCTTTGCAAAAATTAAAATTATTACGATGAATTTTGTTGAAGAACTCAAATGGAGGGGAATGATACATGATATTACCCCAGGAACAGAAGAACAATTATTGAAAGAAATGACAAGTGGTTATATTGGTTTTGACCCGACTGCTGATTCATTGCATGTTGGAAGTTTAGCTCAAATCATGACTTTGGTTCATTTTCAAAAAGCAGGTCACAAACCATTTGCTTTGGTTGGTGGCGCTACTGGAATGGTTGGGGATCCTTCAGGAAAATCGCAGGAAAGAAATCTGCTAAACGAAGAAACGCTTTTCAAAAATGTTGATGGAATAAAAAATCAATTAGAAAAATTTCTTGATTTCAATTCAGGAGCAACTAGTGCTGAAATTGTGAACAATTATTCTTGGATGAAGGATTATTCATTCCTTACTTTTATTCGAGATATTGGAAAACATATCACCATCAATTATATGCTGGCAAAAGATTCGGTTCAAAATCGTCTTGAAAACGGAATGTCTTTTACAGAATTTAGTTATCAGTTGGTTCAAGGATATGATTTTTATTTTTTATATAATAATCACAATTGCAAACTTCAAATGGGTGGTTCTGATCAATGGGGAAATATTTTGACCGGAACCGAATTGATTCGTAGAAAATCAAATGGTCAAGCATTTGCTCTTACCACACAACTAATTAAAAAAGCTGATGGTACCAAATTTGGCAAAACCGAAGGTGGAAATATTTGGTTGGATAAGGAAAGAACATCTCCTTATAAATTTTACCAGTTTTGGTTGAATTGCTCTGATGAAGATGCTTCTAAATACGTGAGAATTTTTACTTTATTGACAAAGGATGAAATAGAAAATCTCGAAAAAGAACATGAAATTGCTCCACATTTGAGAGTTTTACAAAAAGCATTGGCAAAAGATATCACGATAAGAGTTCATTCAGAATCAGATTATCAATCAGCATTAGATGCTTCGGAAATTCTTTTTGGAAAAGGAACTACAGAAACCTTAAAGGGTTTATCTGAAGACACATTTCTTTCTGTTTTTGAAGGCGTTACACAATTTGAAGTAGAGAAATCTTGCTTTACTCCGGGCATCGGAATTGTTGATTTACTTGCGGAAAAATCTCAAGTTTTTCAGTCAAAAGGAGAAGCAAGAAGAATGTTAAAAGAAAATGGAGTATCAGTAAATAAAGATAAAATTGGAGAGGATGCCATAGTAAATACTTCTTTTCTATTAAATGATAAATATATTTTAGTTCAAAAAGGCAAGAAAAACTACTTTTTAATTAAAGTGATTTAAAATTTCCTTTTAGTATCAATGGTTTTTGACATAAATCAACAAATAAAATAGAAAATAATAAAAAGACGAAAACTTCTAATATTTAAGAAATCTTTCATTATTTTTGTAAAAATATCAATCGATTAACAATAAAAAAAACTACAATGGCAGGAATCAACAAAGTTATTTTAATTGGGAACTTAGGAAAAGACCCAGAGATCCAAACCTTAGAAAGTGGCGCAAAAAAAGCCTCTTTTTCATTAGCAACAAGCGAAAGCTATAAAAACAAAGAAGGCGTTAGAGTTGATCAAACAGAATGGCATAATATCGTTTTGTGGAGAGGATTAGCCGAAATTGCTGAGAAATTTTTAAAAAAAGGAAACACTGTTTATATTGAGGGCAAAATCAGAACAAGATCTTGGGATGATAAAGAAGGTAATAAAAGATATACAACCGAAATTATTGGAGATAATTTAACAATGCTTGGAGGAAAAACTCCTTCATCTACTGGAGAACAAGGTGAAGCAGCTTATAGTGCGCCAAGTAATGTAAATATTACTGAACAAACCGACGATTTGCCATTCTAAAAACACTATTACAATTCAACTTTGGCTACAAAAGTTTTAACTTTTGTAGCCTTACCAAAAATATTTCTTTAAATTTGTTAATTAAACAGTTAAGCGTTATTTCATTCTATAATTAAAGCAATGCTATTATTGGTGGGTATTATTTTGAAACAATTTACGTTTGGCGTAGCTGTTGGATTGTTATCAATTTTATTTCTATTGATTTGTTCGGCCTTAATTTCTGGTTCCGAAATCGCTTTTTTTTCTTTAGATCCGCAACAGTTAAAGCAATTAAGAAATTTAAAGTCTAAAAAAAATCAGATTATCCTTAGTTTAATTGAAAAACCTAAGAAGTTATTAGCTACAGTTCTTATTGCGAATAATTTTGTAAATGTCGCAATCGTAATCATTTCCACATTTGTCACAACCGAATTGGTTGATTTTAGCAACCACTTGGTTTTGGGTTTCGTTTTTCAAGTTATTATTGTAACTGGTTTAATTTTGCTAATCGGTGAAATTATGCCAAAGGTTTATGCCACGAGGAATGCCATTAAATTTGCCTCTTTTATGGCGCTTCCATTAGTCTTTTTGATAAAATTATTTTACCCCTTAAGTTATATCTTGGTGCATTCCTCTTCTTTAATTGATAAAAGAATTGCAAAAAGAGGACATAATATTTCAATGAATGAACTTTCTCATGCACTCGAAATTACTGAAATTAGCTCTAATGACGAAAGCGACCAAAAAATTTTAAAAAGCATTGTCAACTTTGGAGATATTGATGTAAAAGAAATAATGAAATCAAGACTCGATATCACCACCATTGATATTGAAACAAAATTTGATGAATTACTGAAAATAATTTTAGATTCTGGTTATTCAAGAATTCCAGTTTTTCAAGAGCAATTAGATAAAATTGTTGGAGTTTTATATATAAAGGATTTGTTAAAATATTTAGATAAAGATTCTGATTTTAAATGGCAATCCTTAATTAGAACGCCTTTTTTTGTGCCAGAAAGCAAAAAAATAAATGATTTGTTTAAAGAATTTCAAGAGAAGAAAATTCATTTAGCAATTGTTGTTGATGAATATGGTGGAACATCAGGATTGGTCACGCTCGAAGATATTCTGGAGGAAATACTTGGCGAAATCAATGACGAATTTGATAGCGAAGATATTCCATATTCAAAAATTAATGAAAATACTTATGTATTTGAAGGGAAAACTTCTTTAAATGATTTCTGTAAAATAACAGGGGTTGATTTCGACTTTTTTGATGAGGTCAAAGGTGAATTCGATTCAATAGCTGGATTAATTTTAGAATTGGTTGGAAAAATTCCTCAAAAATGTGAAATAGTTTCTTTTAAAAATTTTAATTTCGAAATTGAAGCTGTTGATAAAAAAAGAATTAATAGAATAAAAATAACCATTAATGAAGAGACAAAATAAAATTATTATAGCAATCATTGTTGCTTTCGTTATTTCTGTAATAATATATATTGCAATTCCGTCTGAAGTTGATTTTGTGCCTAAACCTCGAGGCTTTTTCAGAATTGATTTGCCAAAAAAAGAATACCACCTTTTTGATTCCGCTTATCCTTACACATTTGAAATTCCCCAATATGCCCAAATAATTCCTGATACCGAAAAACGTGCAGAACCATATTGGTTAAATGTTGATTTCCCAAAATATAAAGGCAGAATTAATATCAGTTACAAAAAAGTAAATAAGAATTTATATCAATACTTTGAAGACGCCAGAACTTTTGCAAATAAACATATTGCAAAAGCTACCAATATTGACCCCGAGCCTTTTAATAGTCCTGAAAATAAAGTGTATGGCTTGGTTTACGATATTCAAGGCGACGGAGTAGCTTCTACTTACCAGTTTTGTGTAACTGATAGCTCTAAGCATTTTATTAGAGGTGCGCTTTATTTTAACATTATTCCCAACAACGATTCTTTATCTCCAGTTATTGATTTCATTAAAGAAGACATTAAACACCTTCTCAAAACATTGAAGTGGAAAGAAAAAATAAAATAATCCATGCATTATGAAAAAAATATTGTTCTTATCTATTATTCTTTTTATTGGTTTTTCTTCATTTTCTCAAACAGAGAAATATTCAAAAGCTAAGATCTATGCTGATTCAAAAGGTCTGCAAAAACTTGGATCTCTTGGAATCCCTATTGAAGGAATCGTGAAAAAGAATGTTTTTTTGATTTCTGATTTTTCAACATCTGAATTGAATCTTGCAAAAGCAAATGGTTTTAATTATGAGATTTTAATTGATGACGTTCAGGCTTTTTATAAAGAACGCAATAATTCTACCCAACAAAAAAATATTCTAAATGTAAAATGTTTCAGTGAATTCAATTACCCAACTCCAGCAAATTTTTCTTTAGGAACAATGGGCGGATTTTACACCTTAACTCAGCTATACGACGCATTGGATAGCATGAAGTCAAAGTACCCAAATTTAATAACAGCAAAACAAGCAATCAGTGCAACTCAAACAATAGAAGGAAGAAATCAATATTTCGTAAAAATATCTGATAATCCAAATACCAATGAGCCAGAACCACAGGTTTTTTATAATGCCTTAACTCATGCCCGCGAAGGAGCTGGAATGCAATCGATGATTTTTTATATGTGGTACTTATTAGAAAATTATAATTCCAATTTAGATATTAAAAATCTTGTTGATAATACAGAAATGTATTTTGTGCCATGCGTAAATCCAGATGGCTACGCGTACAATGAATTGACTGATCCAACTGGTGGAGGAATGTTTAGAAAAAACCGAAAAGATAATGGAGACGGGTCTTTTGGGATTGATATTAATCGTAATTATGGTTTTAATTGGGGTTACGATGATACTGGTTCTTCACCTAATGGTTGGGACGAAACGTATAGAGGTGTTTCTGCTTTTTCAGAAATTGAAACTCAGAACATGAGAGACTTCTGCAATTCACATCAATTTAAATTGGCAATTAACAACCATACTTATGGAAATGATTTTCTTTATCCTTGGGGGTATATTGGTTCTTTTTATACACCAGATTCCGCAGTTTTCAAAGAATTTGGTTCGATGATGTCTAGACAAAATAATTTTCTAAATGGTACACCCAATGAGACTGTTGGTTATATTGTGAATGGCGGTGCCGATGATTGGATGTATGGTGAGCAAATTTCTAAACCAAAAATAATGTCTTTTACTCCAGAATCTGGAGATGGAAACGATGGTTTCTGGCCACAAACAAATCGAATCCTTGATATATGCAATTTAAATATGTATCAAAATCTTCAAGCTGCTTTTTTGGTTGGAAAGTATGCGAGAGTGACAGATAAATCGAAAAGCCATTTCACCCAGATTAATAGTTACGAGAAATTTGAAGTAAAGAGATTTGGATTAGAAAATACTCCTAATTTCACCGTTTCAATAAGTCCTCTAACATCAAATATTGCTTCCGTAGGCCCAGCAAAAGTTTTTAGTAATATGAATCTTCTGCAAGCTATTTCTGATTCAATTTCAATTTCATTTGTTCCAACAATATTGGTTGGTGATGAAATTAAATTTATTATTTCTGTGAACAATGGAATATTTAGCTTATCTGATACCATTTCAAAGCATTTTGGATTACCAACCAACTTACTAGTTGATAATTGTAATAATACAAATAATTGGATTCCAAATTTATGGGGAGTTACAAATTCTAGCTTTCAATCCAGTCCAAGTAGTATTTCTGATTCCCCAATTGGAAATTACAACGATTTCGATTATAATGAAATTATTTTGACAAGTAATGTTAGCTTAGTTGGTGTTACTTCAGCAAATCTATCGTTTTACACAAAATGGGAAATAGAAAAATTTTATGATTATGTGCAAGTGCAAGCCTCAATTAATAATGGTGCCACTTGGTTTCCATTGTGCGGAAAATATTCTAGATCTTCAAGCACATTTCAGGCATTTGGAGAGCCTATTTACGATGGAAATCAAACCAGTTGGGTAAAAGAAGAAATTGATTTGGCTGATTTTATTGGCAATCAAATTAAATTGAAATTTGTTTTGGTTTCAGACGGACAAACTAATTTTGACGGATTTTATTTCGATGATGTGAATATTGAAACCTATACTTTGAATAATTCGATTGAAAATATCAATTTAAATCAAGACGTAAATGTTTTTCCAAATCCTGCTAATAGCAATTTAAACATTGAGTATAATTATCTCGAAAAAAATAAAGAATTTCAAGTTTCAATTATTAATTCTTTTGGGCAAACTATATTTACAGAAACTGTTGATAATAATACCAAATCAACAAATGTCGATGTTTCAAAATGGGCCAAAGGTGTCTATTTAATATTGCTAAAATCTGGAGATGCAAAAATTATCACAAAAAAAGTGACAATTATTTAATTTGCGTGCAACCTTTTCTTTAAACCCACTGTCTTAACCTTATATTTCATTTTTTTATGAAAAGTAAAATTATTTGCTTTATTTTTTTATTGTCTGTAATTCAGTCGTTTGCCCAAGATTTAAAATATTCAAAAGCTAAGGTTTTTGCTGATGAAAAGGGATTGCAAAAAATTGGAAGCCTTGGTATTCCAATTGAAGGCGAAATAAAGAAGGGTTTCTATATTATTTCAGATTTTTCAGAAAAAGAAATTTCATTAATGAAGGAAAATAATTTTAAAATAGAAATTTTGGTGGATGATGTTATTTCTTTTTATCAAAAAAGAAGTGAAGCATCTGGATTTTCTAATTCCACCAATGAGAAAACCAATTCATGCAGTAGCACTTCTTCATATAATACACCTGCTCTCTACAATAATGGAACAATGGGCGGCTTTTACACCTACGAGCAGATGCTAGCAAAATTAGATACACTCTATGCTCATTATCCAAATCTAATTACTCAAAAGCAAGCCGTTGGCGCAACAAATACAATTGAAGGCAGGCCAATATATTTTGTAAAAATTTCTGACAATCCTAATTTAAGCGAATCAGAGCCTCAAGTTTTTTTCAATGCTTTGGCTCATGCCAGAGAGCCAATGGGAATGCAGCAACAAATATTTTTTATGATGTATTTGTTAGAGAACTATAATTCAAATTTGGAGATAAAGAATTTGGTTGATAATACTGAAATTTATTTCGTGCCATGTGCAAATCCAGATGGATATAAATACAATCAAAGCTCAAATCCTACTGGTGGCGGAATGTGGAGAAAAAACAGAAGAAATAATGGTTCTTCTTTTGGCATTGATTTGAACAGGAATTATGGCTATATGTGGGGATACGACAATAATGGTTCTTCCAATATTGCTTCTGACGACACCTATCGCGGAACTTCAGCTTTTTCTGAACCAGAAACCCAACTAATAAGGGATTTTTCTAATTCTCACCAATTTAAAATTTCTGTTAACTTTCATTGTTATGGAAATTACTTAATTTATCCATGGGGATATCTTGCAAGCTTTCATACCCCTGATCAAAATGTATTTGTTAAGTATTCAGAATTAATGTCAAGGGATGTTTCATTTAGCTGCGGAACTCCAAGCGAGACAGTTGGATATACAGGAAATGGAGATATTGATGATTGGTATTATGGAGAACATTCTCTTCGTCCAAAGGTGCTTTCATTCACTCCAGAAGCAGGTGAGGCCACAGATGGTTTTTGGCCTGCATCCAACAGAATCATCGATATTGCAAAATCATATATTGGACTTAATTTAACAGCAATAAAATTAGTTGGGCGTTATGCTGAATTAACAGATAAAACACCATCGGTTCTCACACAAGTAAACAGTCAATTCAAATTTTATTTTCAAAGATTGGGATTAGATAGTCCGGCAACTTATACAGTTTCAATTTTGCCTCTGAGCCCTGAAATTATTAGCGTGGGGAGTCCAAAAGTATTTTCTTCAATGTCTTTATTGCAAACCATTACAGATTCAATTTCATTAAATTTAAATCCAGGCATTCAAAATGGAATAAGTTTAAAATTTTTGGTTTCTATAAACAATGGATATTTTGAAGAAAAAGATACTATTTTGAAATATTTTGGACAAGGAACCATCGTTTTAAATGATAATTGTAATTCCACATCAAATTGGACTGGTGGTTGGGGCGTATCAACTTCGCAGTATTATTCCTCGCCAAGTTCAATCACTGATTCTCCAACCGGGAATTATGGCTATAATGCAAATAATTCAACAACATTAATAAACTCGATTGATTTAACGGATGCCATTACAGCCAAACTCAATTTTTACGCAAAATGGTCTACAGAAGCTGGGTTTGATTATGTTCAAGTAAAAGCCTCAAATGATGGGGGTTCAACTTGGACTCCACTTTGTGGAAAATACACAAAAGCTGGTAATAGCAATCAGGCTTTTGGCGAGCCAGTTTATGATGGAAGTCAAACAAGCTGGGTTCAAGAAGAAATGGATTTGGATAATTTTATTGGAACAAATGTTAAGTTACGATTTACATTAATTAGCGATAATGGGGTGAATTCCGATGGCTTTTATTTCGATGATTTGAAAGTGACAAAAATGATTTCAAATTCATCAACAATTATTGAAAATGAAAATTCTGAAGAGGTTTTTGTTTCAGATGCATTTCCAAATCCTGCAGAAAGTGAATGTATGATAAGATATGATATTAAGGGCATACATCAAAACTGCGAATTGAAAATTTTCAATTCATTAGGTAAATTGGTGTTCCTTAAAAAATTAACAGAAAATAGGGGAGAGATTTCTATCCCATTAAATAATTTTTCATCAGGTGTTTATTTTTATAGAATTAATTCAAAGGAGAATAATTTTTCTCAAATTAAAAAAATTGTTGTGTTGTGAGGTTGATTTTTTAGGTGTTATGCCCGTACTTGTTGGTTGTACGGGCATTTTTTTTATTTTGGGAGTTTATTAGTAGGTTTGTAAAAATTTAAAAATGAGATATTCAAAAATCATATTTATTGTTGGACTAATTTATTGTTCATTAAATTCTTCTGCCAAAATTCTGATGACACCATATTTACAAGCAGTCGGAAAGAACAGTGTCGTAGTAATGGTTGAAACAGATTCGAAAATACCTGTTACTGTAAATTTTGGAATTGGAAAAGCAATCAATCAAATTTCAACCGAAATAATTGCAATTGATAAAATAAGGAAGTTCAAAAAAGGCTATATCCAGAAGGTTCTACTCTCAGGATTAAAATCAAATACAAAATACAATTATCAGGTTCATCATGAAAATGAAAGCAGTAAAGTATTTACTTTTTACACAGCTGTTGAAGGTAATGAAGAATTCTCTTTTGCGTGGATGGCTGATTGCAGAACCAATATTGAAATTCATAAAAAAATTGCCAATAAAATTAAAGAGGCCAATCCAAAATTCTCGATTTATGGTGGCGATTTATGTTTTAAACGGAATTATCAATCTTGGAAAAATGAATTCTTTGTTGAAGAGGAATTGAATCTTATTTCTGAAGTTCCATTCTTTAATACGGTTGGAAATCATGAAGGCTGGAATCAGAGGACAAAAGCATTTACCAAGGCTCCGAAATCAGCTTCAGGAAAGGAAGATTATTATTCATTTGATTATGGGCAGGTTCATTTTTTAGTACTCAATACCCAAAAGAAATGCTCGAAAAATTCGAAACAATATAAATTTGCTGAAGAAGATTTAAAAAATTCAAAAGCTAATTGGAAAATTGTCATCTTTCATAAACCTGCTTATGTTTATTCGCATAGGAAGGGAAAAGAGGATATGAAAAATATGTCAAAAGAATTGTTTGTAAAAAATGGTGTAAATCTAGTTTTTAATGGGGATTCTCATTTTTATCAGCACAATAAGGTTGATGGATTGGATCATCTCGTTATCGGATCAGCAGGAGCTCCTTTATATTCTCCCGGAAATTCAGAATACACAATAAAATCGGTAAGAGAATATAATTACGGAATAATAAAAGTACAACCGGATAGTATAAAAGTAACCGTTTTTAATGAAACAGGAAATGTTCTAGAAGAAATAGTAGTGAAAAAATGAAGCTAATTATAAAGCAGCATTATATTCTTCAGAAAGAGTTTCAACCAATTCTTTCACAGAAATAATTTTATCGTTTTTATAAACATTCTCACCAGCAAAGGCAAAGCCGTTATCCATATCACCTTTTTTAGCATTGATTAATGCAAGGGCAATACAATAAGGAACATTTTTAAAATCGCAAGTTACGATACAATGGTATGGACATTTAAAAGGCTTTTTCTCTCCTTTTTTTACATCAATAACAAATTGATTTTTTAGGGCTCTGCCAGGCATTCCAACAGGGCTATCAATTATTTGTATGTCATGCTTGGTTGCTTTTACATAAATGTCTTTAAAAACATCAGAAGCATCACATTCAGTTGTTGTAACAAAACGAGTTGCCATTTGAACTCCAGAAGCTCCAAGTTCAATCATGTCATGAATGTCTTTTCCTGTATAAATTCCACCACCAGCAATTACTGGGATTTTTCGGTTGTGTTTTATTTCAAAAGGTTTGATTTTCTCAACCACATCTTGAACTAATTTTTCGAGAGAGAAATTTTCGTCCGATAATTGTTCCTTTTTAAAACCAAGATGACCTCCGGCTTTTGGGCCTTCAACAACAAATGCATCTGGAATATAATTGTATTTTTCGATCCATCTTCTGGCAATTAAGGCAGCACCTTTTCCAGAAGAAACAATAGGAACAAGTTTGGTTTTTGTATTTCCTTTAGGAAGATATTTTGGCAAATTTAAAGGAAGACCTGCACCAGAAAATATGATATCTATTCCTTCTTCAATTGAAGTAAGAACAAAATCTGCGTAATTAGAAAGAGCCACCATGATGTTAACACCAATAATTCCATTAGTCATGGATCGGGCTTTTTGTATTTCTTTTCGAAGAGCTCTATTATTTGCTTCAATGAAATTTTTTGCAAAATCAACTTCAGGCATTCCTATACCAGCAGTAGCAATAACACCAATACCACCTTCGTTTGCAACAGCAGAAGCTAAACCACTAAGAGAGATTCCCACTCCCATCCCACCTTGAATAATTGGAACTTTAGCAATTAATCCACCAATATTTAATTCTCTAAATTTGTTAACCATTCTGTTTTTTGATTCCTATTGATAAAAATATTTTCTCAATAGAAATACGTTTTATTTTTTATTAGAATTTGCAAAGATAATAAATTAAATTTTAGGTTCCTGTTAAATTAGTAACAGAAATTTCTTAATAATTCCTAAAATTGTTTTTTAATTATGATATGGTCTTTAAAAAAAACAAATTGGAAGTAAAAAAAAGTCATTATGTGTGTGAAAAAATATTGTTTGAAATTGATTTAAAATGAAATATTCCTTAATTTTAAAAGAGTAAAAAATACCGTTGGTAAAGAATTTGGAAATTTCTGATTTTTAAAAATTAGATAATACCCCTTTGTTAGTAAGGTTAAAAGTGTTATTGATTAAATTCATCGAAATTAATAATTTCTTCATTTTTGTGCTGGGCATCATATTTTGCACAATCAATTTCTACAGAGAGTTCTTTTCGGGGTTTTTCAAATTCTTGGGTATTAACGCCAAGACTTTTATCTTCGTATACCTTTTTCATGTACATTGCCCAAATAGGAAGGGCCATATGCGCACCTTGACCAAGATCAGTAGTCCTAAAATGAACACTTCTATCTTCGCAGCCTACCCATACTCCAGTTACCAAATTTGGAGTAATACCCATAAACCAACCATCAGAATTGTTTTGAGTCGTTCCTGTTTTTCCAGCTATCTGATTTGATAATTTAAAGGTGTATCTCAAGGAAGAACCTGTTCCACCCTCAACCACACCTTTCATTAAAGTGATCATTAAATAGGCGGTCTCTTCGCTGATAGCATCCTCTCTTTTGGGTGTAAATGTTTGAATAATATTTCCATTTTTATCTTCAATCCGGGTAATAAAAGTAGGTTCAATATAAACTCCTTTATTTGCATAAGTACTCATTGCACCGGTCATTTCGCAAACTGATAAATCTGGAGTTCCCAAGCAAATCGAATATACTGGTTGAATAGGACTTGTTATTCCCAACTTCCTTGCAATTTTAATAAC
>JACAAW010000008.1 GCA_013377115.1 Bacteroidota bacterium
GAATTTATTTATCCGAAAAAGGAAAATTCTTTGCAGATGCCATTGCTGCTGATTTATTTTTGTAAACATCCTTAATGAGTTTCAATTTATTTTTTTTGTACTTTTAACCTCTCAAAATAAAAGCAAAAATTATTATGCCGATTTTAGGTTCGATTATAAAGGGAGCAATAGAATTAAGGAGCCGAATACCTAAGGAAATAAAAAAGCCTAATGCGTTCAGAACTCAAAAAAAAGTTTTGAAAAAACTTTTGCGGAGATCAAATATCACCTCTTTCGGTGAACATTATTATTTTTCAGGAATTTTACGCCAGAAGGATTTTGTAAATGCTTTTCAAACCGCTGTTCCGGTTCATGATTATAATTCAATTTTTCAAAAATGGTGGTATCGTTCAATAAATGGAGAAGCTTATGTTTGCTGGCCTGAGCGACCAAAATATTTTGCACTAAGTTCGGGAACATCTGAAGCAGCTAGTAAACAAATTCCTGTTACCAACGATATGTTGAGGGCAATAAAGAAAGTTAGTGTCCGACAAATTATTTCGCTTGCTCAGTACGACTTACCTCGTGATTTTTATCAAAAAGGAATTTTAATGCTTGGCGGTAGCACGCATTTACAATATAACGGAACTTATTACGAGGGCGATTTATCAGGCATTACAGCTGGAAATATTCCATTTTGGTTTCAACATTTTTATAAACCAGGAAAAAGAATTTCCAAGGAACGCGAGTGGACCAATAAACTTGAGGAAATTGTTAGAAATGCCAAAAACTGGGATATTGGTGTTATTGTTGGCGTTCCTGCATGGCTTCAAATTTTAATGGAAAAGATTATTGAGCATTATCAGGTGAAAACCATTCATGATATTTGGCCTAATTTATCGATTTACGTTCATGGTGGAGTTTCGTTTGTTCCATATAAAAATGGTTTCGAAAAACTATTAGGAAAGCCAATTACCTATATGGAAACCTATTTGGCATCAGAAGGTTTCATTGCTTATCAAAGCCGCCCGAATACCAATTCCATGCAATTAGTTTTAGATTGTGGTATCTTTTATGAATTTATTCCGTTTAACGAAGATAATTTTGATTTTCAAGGAAACATAAAACCAAACGCAAAAACATTGACGATTCAGGAAGTTGAAGAAAACAAGGAATATGCTTTACTATTAAGTTCATGTGCTGGTGCTTGGCGTTATTTAATTGGCGACACCATAAAATTCACATCAAAAGAGCATAACGAAATTGTAATTACTGGGAGGACAAAACATTTTTTAAATTTATGCGGAGAACATCTTTCACAAGAGAATATGAATAGGGCAATTGAAATGCTTGAATCCGAATTCGATTTAGAAATTAGAGAATTTACTGTGGCTGGAATCAAGCATGAATCAATGTTTGCTCATAAATGGTATTTAGGGATTGATTCTCATTTTGATTCGGAATTGGCAAAAAATAAAATTGATGAGTATTTAAAGATTCTGAATGATGATTATCGCGTTGAAAGAATTGCAGCAATAAAAGAAGTAAAAGTTGAAATATTACCGACCAAAATTTTTTATGATTGGATGAAGGAAAAAGGAAAAGAGGGTGGTCAAAATAAATTCCCAAGAGTATTAAAAAATGAACAAGCAGCTTTATGGGATGAGTTTGTTTGTGAATATTCAAAAAATAAATAAACATGTTAACAGCTTTATTAAGGGGAACTGTTTTAGGAATTACCGTCTGCTTTTTAGTTGGACCTGCTTTTTTCTCTTTACTCCAAACAAGTATTCACAGAGGCCTTAAGCAAGGGTTTTTGTTATCAATAGGTATTGTTTTAAGCGATATGACTCTAATTGCCTTAAGCTTTTTAGGTGTTTTGCAAGTAATTGATAATAAATCCAACCAATTGGCAATTGGTATTATTGGCGGAATCATTCTTATTATTTTTGGAATTGTAACAATTACCCGTAAAGTTTATATGGGAGAAAATGAAGAGAATGCTGAAAAGTTGGAGGAAATTAAATCTCCAAAGCCTTCTAATCCATTTATGTATATTTTAAAAGGTTATTTTTTAAATATTGTTAATCCTTTTTTATTGATTTTTTGGGTTGGTGCAATGAGTGGCGTTAGTGCTTTATACAAATCAAATACTCACGAAATTATTTATTTTTTCATTGGAACACTGGTTACCATTTTTGCAACCGATATTCTAAAATGCTTTGTTGCTGATAAAATTAGCAGTTATTTAAAACCAAAAATTTTGCTTTGGGTTAACCGAGTTATGGGTTTAGCGCTTCTAATATCTGGAATTGTCCTGATAGTAAGAGCGGTTTACTATTTCTAGTTACAAAAATTCAATTTTAAAATTCACAATTTCCGAATGGCTTCCAATTCTAATTGGAGGTCCCCAAGTTCCAAAACCACAGGAAACATAAAAGTTCGTATTTCCTTTTTTCAAGAAACCCCAATCTTCTTCAAACATTTTTCCTGTAACAAAATTAAATGGAAATAATTGTCCACTATGTGTATGCCCTGAAAGCTGTAAATCAACATTCTCGGTAACAGCCGACATCATGTCAAATGGTTGATGATCCAATAAAATAATAGGCTTTGTTTTGTCAATTCCTTGCAAAAGTTCTTTTACGGTTTTTCTTTGTTTGCCGGTGTGTCTGACAATATCTTTATCTTCTCTGCCAGCGATAAAAATATCCCCAACCTTAATAACTGTATCCCTAATCATTTGAACATTGTGAGCGGATAAATATTTACACGCTTCTTCGGCTCCACCAATGTATTCATGGTTTCCAGTAATGGCAAAGACGCCGTATTTAGATTCAATTCTCAACAGCAATTGACCCAAATCCTGATCAATAACTGGTCGAATATCCTCATCAACGACGTCGCCAGCAAACAAAACAATATCAGGCTTAAGGTCGTTTATTTTATTTACAAGATTAAGAAGTCGGCTCTTTCCAATAATGGTTCCTAAATGAATATCAGAAGCCACAACAATATTTAAGTTTTTAAATTGCTCTGAGTGTTTTGCAAACTTTAAATTGATGGTTTTAATTTTTGTGTTTTTAGCATTAAAATATCCGATTGTTATTATTATTGCTACAATTGCTATAGAAAGGAAACCCACAATTGCTTTGGTTTTGAGAATAGAATTCGCAATAAAGCCAGGATAAAACGGAACGAAATAATTGAATACGCGAATCAAATCTACCAAAACTATTAACAAGAAAAAATAAAGCATGGCTGCAAACCAATAGGAACCAATATAAACAAATATTTGACTAAAAATTCCTGGTGCCGCCCTTTCTAAAACCCTACCAATAATGTAAGATAGAGCCAAAACAATAAAGCCTATTTGAAAAAAGAGTTTTGATTTTGGAAATAATTGAAATGCCTGAACGCCTCTTGCATAAATATAATAATTCACTAAACCATGTACCAATAGTATAATGGAAATAAAAATAATAAAAAAACCAGTTTTCATGTATCGAAATTTGTATAAATCAGATTTCTCAATTAGCTTTGAGAAATCTTTTTCTTATGATTAATAAATTGTCCACAAAATTAAATCAAATAATTAAAACTGCTTTTGTTTGTTTTATAATATTTGTTAATCCCGCTCTATCCTATGCCCAAGCATGGGAATTAAAAGAAAATAAAAACGGAGTTAAAGTTTATACACGTGAAGTACCAGGCTCTGATTGTGATGAGTTTAAAGGCGAAGTTACCGTGAAAACCAATTTGGCCAGTCTCATTAACATTATGGATGACTTTAAAAATTATCCAAACTGGGCTTATAACTGCACTTATGCCGAAAAAGTTAAAAAAGTAAGTGTAAGTGAAGGTTATGCTTATAGTGTTTTAAAAACTCCATGGCCTGTTACTGATCGGGATTTGGTGGTTCATTATGTAATTACTCAAAATCCAAAAACAAAAGTGGTTACTCTTAAAATGGATGGCGTTAAAGGATTTGTTCCAGATAAAGGAAATGTAAGAATGACGTATTTAAAAGGTTTTTATCAATTTACACCAATAAAAAACGGTTACGTTCAAATTGTTTATCAGGTTCATAGCGATCCTGCAGGATCCGTTCCAACTTCGGTGGTTAATTCTTTTGTGGAAGACACGCCATTCAATACTTTGCTCAATTTGAAAAACAAAGTGGAAAATCCAAAATTTGTAAAAACGTATCGGAAAGAAATTGTGGAGTTCTAATTTACGATGTCTTCCGATATCTCCAAACGGCCAAGCTCAACATTGTAAACGCAAAAAACAGTAGCGAAAAGAATTCTGTTTTTATTTCTGCAAAGCCAGAACCTTTTAATAAAACCATTCGCATTATTTTTATGAAATAAGCAACCGGATTGAATTTGGTAATGGTTTGTGCCCATGATGGCATGTTTTCAATTGATGTAAATAAGCCACTCATCAAAATAAAAATCATCATTATAAAAAACGAAATTAACATCGATTGCTGCTGGGTATTGGTAATTGTGGAAACGAAAAGTCCCATCGATAAAATAACTATCAGGTAAATTGATGCTACAAAAAAGACAAGACCCAAACTTCCAACCATTGGAATGTTGAAAAGTAATTTCCCCACAGTCAAACCAAAAGCCAATTCAAACAATGCTATAAACCAGAACGGAAGCAGCTTTCCAATAATAAATTGATATTTTTTTATTGGTGTAACATTGATTTGTTCTATAGTTCCTATTTCCTTTTCACGAACAACGTTCATTCCTGACAATAAAAATCCAATAATTGTAACCAATAACACCAATATTCCTGGCACCATAAATGTTTTGAAATTCAATTCCGGATTGTACCAAAAAGAATAAAATGTATTAATTTGCTTTTGCGAAATGATCGCTGCTGCTGGCTTCCCATTTCTTCCTGCAAGTTCTTTATTAAATTCACTGATTACTGAAATGGAATATGCATTTATCAATCCTGCAGAAGTACCATTAATGGCATTAACTACCAATTGTAGTTTGTCTTTATTTTCTCTGATGAGGTTTTTCTCAAAATTTTCAGGAATACTAATTACCACCTCTGCATTTCCGTTTTTAATGTCTTCCTCAGCAAGTTTATAAGAATTTGTGCGGTTTGAAATAATGAAAAATGGAGATCTCTGAAATTTTTCTACCAGCTTTTTTGAAGTTGAGGAATAATCATTATCCACAACCACCATGCGAATGTTTTTCATTTCGAAAGTAGCGGCATGAACAAGAACTATCAACTGAACGATTGGCATAACAAAAATAATTGGTATCATCGCTTTATTGCGAGATATCTGCAAAAATTCTTTTTGTAATAAAAATAAAATCGTTTTCATTTTTACTCTAATCTAATTTTAAATTTCTTTACGCTTACTAAGATGAAAAATACCATCATCCCAAATAAAATCAGTGTTTCTTTCCAAACATAAGCAAAACCAACTCCTTTTAGCATAATGTTTTTTATTATGATAATGAACCATTTTGGTGGCATGATCTGACAAATGAATTGCAGTGGTGTTGGCATATTTTCGATTGGAAAAATAAATCCAGAAAGCAATATTGAAGGCAGCATTAATACGAGCATTGAAATCAACATTGCTGTTTGTTGAGTTTTGGTAAGTGTCGAAATCATGATTCCTAGCGAAAGAGCAGTTAGAATATATAAAACACTTTCTCCTAACAAAAGGAGGATACTTCCGTTTATTGGAACACCAAAAACAAATTTTCCTAGAATTAATATGACTACTGCGTTAATAAATGAAAGAAAAACATAAGGAACCACTTTTCCAACAATAATTTGTATTGGTTTTAGTGGTGAAACAAGGAGCACTTCCATGGTTCCAGTTTCTTTTTCGCGTGTGATTGATATTGAAGTCATCATGGCAGAAATCAGCATTAATAGCATAGCCATAATACCTGGAACAAACATGAATACACCCTTTAAATCTGGATTATAAAGCATTCGAACCTCAGGAATTATTTGCAAAGGAACTTTGGCGTTCGGATTTATTTCTTTTAGAAAATCATTCGTGATGGCAATTGTATAATTCACTAAAATGTTTGCAGTATTGGGTTCTGAGGCATCGCTGATGATTTGTAAATTTGCTTTTCTTTCTTTTTCAAGGTGTTTGGCAAAATCTTTCTCGAAAACGATCACCAATTTTATGTTGCCTTCTTTAAAACTTTGGTTGATTTCATTATAATTGTTGAGATTTTTTTCCAGAAGGAAATAGCCAGAAGAAAGTATTTTTTGTGAGAGTTTTTGTGTGATATTGTCTTTGCTTTGATCAAATATTGCAATTTTAGCATCCTTGATTTCGTTGGTAATCACAAAACCAAATAAAAGAAGCTGTACGATTGGTATACCAAATAGAATTGCCATGGTTCTCACATCTCTAAAAATGTGATAAAACTCCTTGATGACAAATCCTTTAAATCGTTTCATGTTTATTTATATTTCAACCCTCGAAGGGTTTGAAACCCTTCGAGGGTTGTTATTATTTATTCGATATTTCTCGCTAATTTCAAAAACACACCTTCCATATTTTTGGTTTCATATTCCTTCATCAAATTCAATGGAGTATCTAAAGCAGCAATTTTTCCTTCTACCATTATTGAAATTCTATCGCAATATTCTGCTTCGTCCATATAATGCGTTGTTACGAAAATGGTCATTCCATTATGGGCTTCTTCGTAAATCATTTCCCAGAATTGCCGACGTGTAATTGGATCAACACCACCAGTAGGTTCATCCAGAAAAACAATTTTTGGCTGATGAAAAATTGCTACGGAAAATGCCAACTTTTGTCTCCAGCCAAGCGGTAAATCTTTTATTAGCGTATTTTTTACTTCTTCAAACTTTAATTTTTCTAAAAGAATTTGAGTTCGAACCTTTATTTCTTTTCTAGAAATACCATAAATTCCACCATAAAAGCGAATGTTTTCAGTGACAGTCAAATCTTCATAAAGCGAGAATTTCTGACTCATATAGCCAATGTTTCGCTTGATTTTCTCCGTTTCTTTAAACGCATCAAAACCCGCAACTTTGATTTCGCCAGAAGTTGGCGACGAAAGGCCGCATAAAATTCTTATCGTTGTTGTTTTTCCAGCGCCGTTGGCTCCTAAGAATCCAAAAATTTCTCCCTTTTTCACTTCAAAAGAAAGGTGATCGTTAGCAACGAAATTTCCAAATTTCTTTACCAAATCACGAACGTAAATAATATTTTCGGTTTCTTCCTGCATTTTTTATTTATTCAAATACGACATAAAACAATCTTCGATATTTGGAGTAATTTTTTGTAAAACAATATTTTTATGATCTTTTTGCGCTAAATAATTTATTAAATCGTTTTCATTAATTTGATCCCTTTTGTCTGTATAGTGAATAAATTGTCCGAAAGGAAAAACACTTTCAGAAAATTCAAAACTTCTCAAATCTGCAATTAACTTAAACATGTTTGTTGATTTCACTGCATATAGATTTTTCTCGTAGGCACCAATAATATTTTGAGGCGTTTCGATTTTTAGAATTTTTCCATCTTGAATGAGAGCAACTTCATCGCATAATTCTGCTTCATCCATATAGGGCGTGGAAACCAAAATCGTAATTCCACTGTTTTTAAGCACTTTCAGCATTTCCCAAAATTCTTTTCGCGAAACCGCATCAACTCCGGTTGTGGGTTCGTCTAAAAACAAAACTTCGGGTTTGTGAATCATTGCACAAGACAATGCCAGCTTCTGTTTCATTCCACCCGAAAGCTTGCCCGCCAAACGCGTTTTAAAGGGCTCTATTTGCGAGTAAATATCTTTGATGAGATGATAGTTGTTTTCGACTGTTGTTCCAAATACGGTTGCGAAAAACCTTAGATTTTCTTCAACGGACAAATCCTGATACAAAGAAAATTTTCCAGGCATATAACCAACAATACTTCTGATTTTTTTGTAATCCGTAATATTATTTAATCCTTGTATTTTTGCGGTGCCCGTGTTTTGCTTCAGTAAGGTAACTAAAATTCTAAAAAGCGTTGTTTTTCCTGCTCCATCCGGACCAATAAATCCAAAAAGAGAGCCACTTTTTACATTAAAACTAATGTTTTTTAGCGCTTCAACCTTTTCGAAAGATTTGCTAATATTTTCTACCTCAACCGCGTACATTTTTTAATCTCTATTTTTGGGCTAAAGCCCTTAATTTATTTTTCTCCAATAATCCACGACCTAAAGGTCGTGGCTATTGCTTACAATTTTTATTATATGGCTGATAAAAAAACGTCAAGAACAAGGCTTTAGACGTTTCAAAATTCAGGAGTTTACAAAGGTAATCGACTGATTTTTGAAACAAGGGTAACGCAGTTATTGGCGTTTTAACAACCGCTATTGTTTAAAATTTATTTCTCCTGGCATTCCAATCTTAATAAAACCGTCGTTTTTTACTTTAACTTTTACAGCATAAACCAGATTGACTCTTTCCTCTTTTGTTTGAATAATTTTGGGTGTAAACTCTGCCGATGAGGAAATCCAGCTAATTATTCCTTCGTATTTTTTGTTTTCTTTTTCATTGCTGTCGATCAGTACTTCTACTTTTTGACCAAGTTTTAACTGTGGTAATTGGCTTCCACTGACAAAAACACGCAAATTCATTTCTTCTAAATTGGCAACTTTGTAAAGCGATTTTCCAAGTGTAACAAATTCGTTGGCCTCTGCATATTTGTTTAAAACGGTACCATTTATTGGATTTTTAATAATGCATTTTTTAATGGATGCGTTTATTTGTTCGATTTGCTTGTTCAATGCCTCCACATCACTTGGGATTGAAGTTCCTTGGGATTGAATATTGCTAATTTGTTTATTGATCAATAAAAGATTGGCATTTAAATCGTCGAGTTGTTTTGACGTGGCAGCCCCATCTTTAATCAATTTTTCTAATCTGTTTTTTTCGACAATTAAATTAGCCGTTTGCTGATTTTGAACATCAATCTGTGTTGAAATGGAGTTTTTCCTGCTTGAAACAGATTTCCTTTGAGCCATCAATTGCAGCTTCTTGAGATATAGATCCGTTGTGTCAATAAATCCCAAAACAGAATCGGCTTTTAATACTTGACCTTCGGTGATTCCAAATGCTTCTAATTTTCCTGTTCCTTCAGCAGAAATTGTAATTTCTGTAGATTCGAAATTTCCGTATGCATCTGATTTTTCTGCTTTTCTTGAACAAGAAATTAACAGAACTCCCATTATGAAAAGATAAAGTGAATTTTTCATATTTCTATATTTTAAAGTTTACCTAAATTGTATAAATAATTAATTTTTGCGGATTCTTTTTGAATTGAATGAAACTGTTGATTTAGCTTGGCTTGAGCTTCAGCATTTACTTCGGTAACATAATCTGTTGCTGAAATAACACCGTTTTCAAGTTGTAAAGATGCTGTTTCTTTTATTTTAGTTTTTAAAACTATTATCTCTATATCTTTCTTTAATATTTCATCATATTTTTGAATCTCTGAAAGGTCTTTATAATAATTAACTTTCAAGTTTTTTATAAAGATTTCTTTTTGGTTATCAATAATTTGACTTTGAATATCCAACATTCCCTTTTCGTTTTTGGTAGAATTCCAATTCCAAATATTCCATGAAAGTTTTGCTCCGACAATATAAAATTTATCAAAATCATTTAGAAACATGTTTAATCCTGGTCTGCCATATCCAAGTTGAGCAAAAGCGTTTAATTTTGGCATTGTTTTACTAGAAATCAAACTTTTTGAAGCCGTTATTTTCTCTTTTTGAAAATCAAATAATTTTAATTCTTGGCGTTGCAAATCAAAGCCTGATGCACTCGGAATTATTGGCAAAGGAAGTAGGGTATTTGTGGGAAGTTTTTTATTAATATACTCTCCAATCATTTCTAAAAACGATGATTTTAAATATTGAATTTCTATTAATTGTTGATCTATTTTTAGAATCTCAGATTTCAGCACATTTGCATTGGATTCAATACTAATTCCATTTCTAACACCTGATTCAATTTTAGAAAGTTTTGATTTAATTTCTGATTGCGACAAAACAAGAATCTTTTCGTTTTCTTGATATAACAATACTGAAAAATACAGCTGATTGATTCTTTCTTTTATTTTATACAAGTCAACTTCTATATTTTGTTTGTCGGTATTGAGGTTTGCTTTATCAATTTCCTTTTGCTTCTTGGTAAAACCGCCATCATAAATTGATTGGTTGATATCCAATGTAATTTTATAATTGTCTTTGTATGGCTCTGGAATTGTAATTCCGGGAATATGAATCGGAATTTCAGTGACAGCTGATTGATAACTTGCCTGTCCATTCAGATAAAGTTGGGGCAAGTAATTGGTATTTTGGTTTTTTAATCTTAATTCTAGAGAATTTTCCAAAAGGGCCTTTTGTTTAATTATTGGATAATTCTCAATCGCTAATTTATGAAATGCGAAGAGATCGATGCTGTCATTTTTTTGTGCAATTGCGGCCTGCGTAATAAAAACCAAAGCCAATATTAGATTTTTCATTTCAGTTTTATTGAGTTTATAACAAAACTAGTAACTTGAGATTTTCGCTCTTCTATAAATTCTTGAACCAGGGCGGTATCGTTATTAAAAAGAAAACCAGTTATTATTGGTCTGGTCAAAATCGGAAAAACACACATGCTAAGAATGTTTATTATCAGGTGTTTTGGATTGATATTGATAATGGTTCCTTTTTCTATTTCTGACAAGATTATTGATTCTAATTTAATGGGATTGACACCACTATTTTTTATGATATCAATGATTTTATCGGGATTGCGATTTATTTCATTTACAACAAATACTGGTAAATATGGATTTTTAATCAACATTTCGATATAGGCATTAACAAAAAGAGTGATGATTTCAAAAAGTGACTTATTTGAAATTAAAGCTTCGCCAATTTTCGGTAAAAACTGTTTGAATGCATCTTGAAAAATTGCTTCAAAAAGTTTTTCTTTACTCCTAAAATAATAATGCAATAACGATTTGTTGATTCCTGCTTCATCAGCAATTTCTTGCATTCTTGCGCCATCGAAGCCTTTTTTATGAAACACCTTTTTGGCGGCTTCTAAAATATTCTCTTCTGTTGTAAGTTCGATTTTTGTCATTAATCAAATGGTTTAACCAATTGGTCAAAATTAAAACATTATTTTAGATTTAACAAGAATATTTTAGAAAATTTTGATTAACCTGCTACGCTAACTTTTATTTTTTGCCCTGGAAGTAGCTGGCTTTTGCTTGTAAGGTTGTTTAAACGTTTAATTTCATCAACGGAAGATCCTTTATATTTACTTGCAATTTTCCACAAAGTATCACCTTTTTGAACCACGTGATAAACATATTTTACACTTTTTTGTTGCGTTTTATTGTCGTCTTTTTTAGCGTTTGAGGCAAGCGATTCTTGATTTTGTTTTTCCTTCTTGGGTTCAACAACAACTAATTTCTGACCTGGATAAATATTGTTTCCTTTTAAATTGTTCCATTCTTGTAAATCTTGCATTGAACAATTATTTTTATACGCAATATTTCCTAAACCTTCTCCTGCTTTTACAATATAAACTCCAGTCGAATTGTTGTTTTTGCCTTCAGATTTATTGTCTTTTTCTGCAACAATTGTTTTTTCTTCTTTGTTACTAGAAACAACTTTTGTGTTGTTTGCTAAAAGAGTATCTGTTGTTGGTTTTACTTTGTATTTGTTCTTTTTTGCATTCAGTTCCTGGATATCGATTTTTTTCTGAGCTAATAGTTCCTCTTTCTTTATTTCTTCCTTGGTTTTGTAGGCATACAAAGCTGTTTCATTATTAATGAAATCGGCAATGTGTTTTTTAGGAAGTCTTATTGACATATTTTCGTCTGCATTTGCAGGAATAAAACCTTTGATATAAGTTGGGTTTAAAAACTCAACTTCTTCAATAGGAATATTCAGATACTCTGAAATTTGAGCAAAGCTTAGAGGTTTATTTGCCATTACGGTGTCAATTTCAAAGTCGAGTATATTAGGCAAAGTTGGATACAAATTATGCTCAGCAGGATAATTCATAACGTAAGTAACAGCGATAAAAGCAGGAACATAACCTTGGGTTTCTTTTGGTAAGAATTTTTTAATTTTCCAGAAATCCATTTCACCACCAGAACGACGAATTGCTTTATTAACATTACCTGGACCAGAATTGTAGGCTGCAAGAACCAATGACCAATCTTTATATATTTTGTACAAATCATTAAAATGTCGACATGCTGCGATAGTGGCTTTCATTGGATCGTTTCTATCATCAATATATGAAGTAACATTTAGATTGTACATTTTTCCAGTGCTGTACATAAATTGCCAAAGACCAGTTGCGCCACAATAAGATTTAGCTTCTGGATTTAATGCAGATTCAACAACAGCAAGATATTTTAATTCCAAAGGAATTTTGTATTTATCTAATTGCTCTTCGAACATAGGGAAATACAATTGTGCCAATCCCAAAATTCGTTGAGTCATTTGCCTTTTTTTAACGGCATATAAATCAATAAATCCTTTTACATCCTGATTGTATGTTAAGCCAAATGGAGATTTTGAATTAAGTTTCGCAATTCTTTGTGCATAAATTGAATCGCTATAAGTAGGAACAAAAGTAGGCGCAAAATTATAAATATTGAGTTTTGCAGTTTGATTAAGTGTTTTCGAGTTTTCAAAATATTTCAAAGCAGAAAGACTGTCTAGCATGGAAACAACCGGATTGTCTTTCAAAAACATTTTTTTCTGAATAAGCGTAGAGTCTTTATCTTTTACATTGGTTGAAAAAACAGTAAATGGTATTAGTAAAGATAAAAGAATAGTAAAAATCGAAAACTTTTTTTGTTTCATGATTCACTAAAATTGGTTATTAATGAATTGTTTTATTCTGTTGTTCTTTGTTCGTAGTGGTTTTAATATTAAAAACACAAATTAACCACTATCGGTTTGCAATGTACGAATAGTTTTTCTAATAAACTAAATTTTATTAGTTAAAAAACACTAGTCAAGTTCCACAACTGAATAGAATCGGCAGCTACAAAAAGAAAAAAAACATTCTAATTATAATATATTAAACGTCAGAATGATAAAAAAATTACTATTAGTAAAGATAAAAAAATAAAAAAGGATTTTCAATTAATTCATTAATAATCAAAACAAAAGGAAAAAAGACTTTTTATTTTCTTTTGGAAAGCCAGCTTGTTGGATTTTGTAAGGTTTTATCATTCCAAATTTCAAAATGAAGTTCGGTTTTTCCTTCTTCCGTATTAGTAAAAACGGTGCCTATTGGTTGTTTTACTTTAATTTTTTCCCCGCTTTTAACGTTTACAGAGGATAAGTTTGAATAAACACTTAAGAAATCACCATGTCGGATAATTACGGCCTTATTAGAACCAGGAATACTAATTATTCCAGTCACAACGCCATCAAAAACAGATTTTGCATTGGCATTTGCATTGGTAGAAATATCTATTCCGTTATTTTTTACTTTTATTCCTTGCAAAACTGGATGTGGATGCTCGCCAAAGGAACCCGTGACAACTCCGTTATCCAAAGGCCATGGCAAAATGCCTTTATTGGCTTCAAATGAATTTGAAAGAGTTTGTTCTTCCTCATTTAAATAAAGCTTCGGCGATTCCGGTTCTTTAACATCCTTTTTTTTGTCCTTTTTCTTATCTTTATTTTTACTTGAAGGTGCTTTGACAACTTTAGAGCTTTTGTTTCGATTGGTGCTTTTACTTATCTCCGTAGTAATAATATTTTCAATCGCTTGTTTTAATTTTCGCTCTGACTTTTCCTTGTCCTTTAAAGAAGAAACCAGCTCCTTTTCCTTGCTTTGCAATTTTTTAACATTGTTCGACTTCTGGTCTTTCTCTTTAGCAAGTTCCTCTTTGTGTTTTTCCTCTGTTAAAAGCAATTGTTGTTTATTCTGCTTTACTGTTTTCAAATCATTAACCTTAACACCAAGTAATTCTTGGGTTTTTAAAATCATTTCGATTTGCTTTTGCCTATATTCACGATATTTTTGAAGAAATTTTAATCGTAAATATGCCTGATTAAAATCTTTTGCCGAGAAAAGAAACATTAACCTACTATATTCATTTCTGTTTTTATAGGAGCTATAAATGATTTTCGCGTACTCTTCTTTTAAATACATTAAATTATTGGATAGTTGCTCGATTATTTGAGCACTTCCCTTGATTTCTCCATCTAAACCACCAATTTCGGAGCTAATATTATTTATCAAATTCTCACGCTGATAAATTTGACTGTTCAAAATTGTAAGTTGATTTAATGAAACCTCTTTGTTTTTCTTTGTTTGAGAAAGAAGATTGTTAGTATATTCAATATCTTTTTCGAGTCGCTTTTTTTCAGAAACCAAGGCATCTTTGCTGTTTTTTGTTTGAGAACTAACAGAAATAACAATACCAACAGAGATTAACAATACCAACATGATAACTAATGACGCACTTAAAAGCCATCGGTTTTGTTTAATATTATTTTGTAGCTTTTCTGCCATCTAATTTTTATTTTCCTTTAAAAAAACTTGGGTATATTTTTTTGAAATATTGAATGGAAACTCCATCGAATCTCGTAATTCTGGTGAGGAATATTTCAAATCAGCTTCTAAAATACTTTTTTCTGCTTTCACGTTTATTTTCACTTCACCAGGAAAAAGTTGTTCATTTAATTTATTGAAATCAAAATACTCCACTTCCAATTTTTGTTTTTCTTTTATATCCTTCATCATTACCCTAACTATTTTAAAAGTCTCAGAATTCAACCAAATATCTTGAATTAGAATTTTCGCAGTTTCGTTTTCTTTTAAATGTTTTTTTAATTTTCTTCTACCAACAGTGCTTAATAAATAATCTTTTCCATCAGAACGTGCTTTAAATACATCGTTTTCATAAAAAGAAAAATCGTTTCCCACTAAAATAGCCTGCAAAATATCAAAATCCAATTCGGTGCTAAACATATTGTTAATATATTTAAAATCCCCTTTGAAAAACGTTGAATGAAACTTGTCAATTAACTTTACAGAATCGTTGGTAATTAGCACTCTTGCAACTTCAATTCCAAAAACAGCAGAAATGGTCATCCAAATAATACTATCTTTTTTAATTCGAAGGTTTACGTTAAATGAATTGGTTTCTTTTTCGGTTTTTGTTTCGGCTTCAATTTTAACAGTCAAAAAATTAAATTTTAATTCGCTCTTTTTTAGTTGTTCAAACAAAAAATCAGCTCCTTTTTCTTTTACTGGATTCACAGGCTCGGCAATTATTTTTTTTTCTGTCTTGCAAGAGATTATGGCAAATAAACACAAAAACACCAACATTAAAACTGAAAAAGAGTAGGCTTTTCTATTCATAATATTTTTTATCATTTATTTTCTTCTCCAATAAATCCGAGCCTTTGCCAAGGTTTTTTGCTTTTATCCAATTTTCAATAGCCAAATCGTTTTTATCAAGTTTAAAGAGAATATCACCATAATGTTCAACAATAACAGCACTTTTATTGCCACCAGAAGTTAAGGCTTTTTCAATCCATTTTTTTGCTTCTTCAAATTTGCCAGCTTTAAACAAAACCCAAGCATAGGTGTCTTCATATGAAGCACTATTTGGATTTAAATCATTCGCTTTTAATGCCATCTTTTCTGCCTTATCTAATTTCTCATTTCTTAAAGAAAGATAATAACTGTAGTTATTTAATATATAAGAGTTTTTCGGATCAATTTCCAAGGCTTTATCAAAAGCTTCATCTGATTCAGGATTTTTCTTTAAACGATAGTAGGAATCGCCCAAATAAGTATAAAACTGAAGAAGTAAAGCGTTATTTTCAACAACTAATTTTGCACCCGAATTCAGAACCTCAACGGATTTATCATATTTTTTAAATTCATAATTTGCAATTCCATTGAACAAATAAGACAAGGGTTGTTCAGGAAAAAGATCTATCATTCTGGTGCTCCGATCAAGCATTGATTTAAAATCATTTGTTTCTCCAGAAATTATTAGCATTTGTTCCCAAACAACATATTTACTGCTGTCAATTGCCAATACTTTTTCAAATTCATTTATGGCATCTGTATACTTCTTTTCTCTATAAAGATAATCGCCATAAATAGAATGGGATTTTGCTTCATTTGGATGTGTTTCAACAAGAATTTTTGCTAATTCAAAAGCCTGACCTTTTAGCTCTGAATTCACCTCTGTTATTGCATAATACTGCAATAAAATATTCATCTTCGTGTCTATTTCCAAATATGGATTTGCAAAAGCCTGTTTAATGTATTCGTACGATTTATCTTTATCTCCTTTTACTTTATAATAATCAGCCAGAGACAATTGTACAAACGCATTTCCTGGGTCTATTGCGAGGATTTTGTTGTAGGTTTCAAAAGCTTTATCCAGCATTTTATTTTTTAAATAGATATCTGCAATATAGCCTAGGTATTTTGTTTCACGAGGGTATTTATCGCAAAGGACCTGTAATTCCTTGATCGCATCAAGAGGTTTTTTTAGAAAAATGTAGATATTGTGTTTTTGTAAAGATGTTTCTTCAGATAGACCTGATTTTTTTTCAATTATATTATAAATTTCAATCGCATCGGTAAACTTATTATTGTAGATGTATAGTGTGGCCAAATCGTAAAAATAATCAAGGTTTTCAGGATGTTGCTTTGTTAAGTTATTGTAGATTACAATCGCTTCTTTATAGTTTTTAGCTTGTTGATAAATGTCGGCAAGCTCGATTTGATACCATTCGTTTTTCTCATCGGTTTTAACAGCTCCTTTTGCCAATGTCACTGCATTGTTGTAATTTTTTCCTTGTTTAAAAATTCTAGCCAATTCATACATGGCTGCTCCATTATTTGGGTCTTTAGTAATGCATTTTGCAAAAAGGGAGGCGGCTTTTTCGTAGTTTCCAAGAATTTTTTCTTTTTCTGCATCAATTAAAATGGACGTGACTTCTAATTTTTCTCTTGGAGAAAGTTCAACTTTCTTGGAATTAGAACTCCCTGATTTTTTAAATACAGAGCAGGAACTCATAAAAATAATAAGGAACAGGAAAAATATTATTTTTTTAAAAAAAGCCATTGGCAAAATTAACTTAAAGTTGTGTAATCTCCAATACTCAAATCGCTTTTAGAACCTTGATATTCAACAAAATTACCTATCATCGAATTATCAATGTTTGCATGTGTTATTTGAGTGTTGGTTTGAATAATACTGTTGGTAATAACGGAGCTTTTTATGGTTGTATTGTGACCCACTGAAACATGAGGTCCGATTATTGAATTCTCAAGAACCACATTTTCGCCGATAAAGCAAGGTTCAACAATAATTGAACTTCTATTTATTAAAGTTTTTGAAACCAAATTCTTGGTGAATTCTAAAACTCGTTGATTGGTATAAACAGTCGCATCTTTATTTCCGCAATCAAGCCATTCATCAACTTTTCCTGTGGAGAATTGAATGCCTTTAACCTTCATATTCTCCAAAGCATCTGTTAGTTGGAATTCTCCGCCTTTTTCGATATTATTATCAATTAAATATTGTAATTCGTTTTTTAGATTTTCTCCATCTTTGAAATAATAAATTCCAATAATTGCCAAATCCGACACAAATTCTTTTGGTTTTTCAATAAAATCAGTGATGATATTTTTCTCATTGGTTTTAACAACACCAAAAGCAGAAGGATTCTCAACTTTATGCACCCAGATAATTCCATCCTGAGATTCATCAAGTTTAAAATCGGCACGAAATAAAGTATCGGCAAATGCAACAGTTACTTTTCCTCCAAGGGATTCTTTTGCGCAGAGAATGGCATGGGCCGTTCCTAAAGGTTCGTTTTGGTAATAAATTTTTCCTTTGGCACCAACATTTTCAGCAATTTTCAAAAGTTGAGCTTCAGTTTCTTTACCAAAATCTCCAATAATAAAGGCTATTTCTTCGATAGTTTCTGAACAAACCAAAGAAATATCTTCAACCAATCTTTGAACAATAGGTTTTCCTGCAACAGGAATTAATGGTTTGGGAATTGTTAGTGTATGGGGGCGCATTCGCTTGCCCATACCAGCCATTGGAATAATAATTTTCATGTGTTCAATTTTATTTTACACCTGTATGGCCAAAGCCACCGGCGCCTCTTTCTGTTTTTTCTAATTCTTTTACCTCAACTAATTCAGCTCTTTCGTGAGCTGCGATAACCATTTGTGCTACTCTTTCACCATCTTCAATCAAGAAGTCTTCACCAGATAAATTTACCAATATGACTTTGATTTCGCCCCGATAATCTGCATCTATTGTTCCTGGAGAGTTTAATACGGTAAGTCCATTTTTAAATGCCAAACCACTTCTGGGGCGAACCTGAGCTTCGTAACCAACTGGAATTTCAATAAAAAGTCCGGTAGGAATTAATGCTCTTTCCAAAGGTTTCAATAGAACTGGTGCAGCTAAATTGGCCCTTAAATCCATTCCTGCAGATGCAATGGTTTCATATGCCGGTAAAGCGTGTTTTGATGAATTGATGATGTTAATTTTCATTGATATAGTACGTTTTTCTTAAAAATTGGCTATTTATCTTTACAAAAGTAATTATTTCGAAGCATTTTTCATTAAAATATTTTGTAATCGTTTTTTTAGTAATTTTACCGCTAGATTCATTTGGGCTCTAACTAAGTCCCTTTATTTATGTTAGTTATATGAATATTACATTTAATAAATCACAAAAATATTTTTTCCTATTATTTTTACTTCCCATTTGTTTTTCTCTGTTAACCTTAACTTCCTGTAACAAAAAGAAAAGCGATTTAGAGTCGAAGTATCATTTAAGTTTTGAAAAAACAGTTTTTAGCAATGTTTTGAAAAGCAGATTTGACGCTGGAAGCGATAGTTTTAGAGTTTGCCATAACAATATTCCTAATTTCGATTCTTTGGCTTTTTATTATGAAAAGAATAATTTCGAACCTATCTGGGCAAAAGATTTAACATCCTCCGAAAGTGCATTCACGATTTTAAAGTATATCAAAGAAGCAAAATATCATGGTTTAAATCCAGAGTTTTATAAGTATTCACTAACAACTGGGCTGATAAACGATTTTTATTATTCCATGCAAAAATCTAAAATTGATTATAAAACCCTTGCAGATATTGAAATGTTGCTTTCGGATGCCGTGATTGGTTATTCTTCCGACATACAATATGGAATGGTAAATCCTCAGAAATTAGATACTGGTGGTTATACTTTACCAGTGAAAAATAGGAATGCTACAAGTCTTTTCGAGCCATTAAAAGCGGAGAATATTGGTGAATATTTAGCTAAAATTCAACCTAAGACCAATCGATATATTTCTTTACAAAATCATCTGAAGGAATATTATGAAATAGAGAAAAAAGGAGGCTGGGAAAAAATTCCAAACATTACAAAATCTATTACAAAAGGCGATACGTCAAAACTTCTTGATAAAATCGCAAAACGTTTGTTGGTGAGTAAAGAGCTTGATGAAAAAAATGCAAACAATAAGTTTTCTGTTTATGATAGCTCCTTGATAAAAGCAGTTATGAAATTTCAGGAAAGAAATGGATTGTTGCCAACAGGTATCATTGATAACAATTTGGTGTTGAAAATGAATATCCCAATTTCAGATAGAATCAGTCAAATAACTTACAATTTAGAACGCTGCAGATGGCTTGATTATTCTGATACCGCAAGATATATTCAAAATAATTTGGCTGCATTTGAGTTTAAACTTATCGAAAATAAAGAAGTAAAGCTCAAGATGAAAATTTGTTGTGGAATGAAACGTGAGCGGGATTACGATAAGAAATTAGTCGTTTTTAGAAAATCACATCGAAGAGAAGACGAACCTAAAAATCACGAAACACCAACAATGACAAGTGTTGTGGAATATTTAATTTTGAACCCAAAATGGAATGTTCCAGGAAGAATTGCTCAAGATGAAATGCTTTGGCAAATAAAAAAGGACAGCAATTATTTAGCGAAACGCAATTATAAAGTTTATTTAAAAGATTCCTTGATGGATCCGAGTAAAATTAACTGGAAACAATATCGGCCAGAGCATATGCCATTTAAATTTGTTCAGGATGCTGGCGATGATAATTCTTTGGGGAAAATAAAGTTCATGTTCAACAATCGATTTAATATTTATATGCATGATACGCCAAATAAAAAAGCATTTTTATATGCAAACAGGGCGGTTAGTCATGGCTGCATGCGATTGGAGAAACCATTGGAATTGGCCGAATATCTGATTAAAGATAACAGAAACTACACCATCGACGATATCTTAATTGAGATAGGTCAAACGCCTAAGGACAAAACAAAATTAAACCGATATAGAATCCGCCAGGAACAGTTTAAAAATAATAAATCGATGCGCACCACTTCAACGGTGATGTTGAAAAAGAAAATCCGCCTTTTTGTTAATTACATTACTTGCTGGGTTGACGAAAGCAATGTGCTCCAATTTAGAGACGATGTCTACGAAAAAGACAAACTGATAAAAGACGTTTTTAATAAAAGACTTAATTTTTATAAGTACGATAAGGTTGTGAGGAGGAAATAAACGGCTCACTAAGGAAGTTGAAGTGACTGTTGACTAAGACTTAAACTAAGGATTAAAAAGTTGAGCTAGATAAATTGCGGATTGCAATAGTTTCCAGAGATAAAAAAATTGTTTGATTTGATAATTGTCCTAAATGCTAGGAGATATCAGAAAATCTCTTAAATTTATTATTCAAGATTTTGCGCTGGTTTTAAATCTGTTAGAAGCCACGTTTAAATTGCTTTGGGCGTGGTTTTTTTTCTCCATATTTATAAGTATGAAAAATTGTATCTTTTTTTGTTTCATAGTCATATTCGTAAGTATAAGGATGCAATTCGCGTACCCTAGGTTTTGAGTTTTTTGTAAACCTGTTAAACCTTGTAGGATAGGATTTTTCTTGTTGATTAAATCTGTCAAATCCAGTTTTAATAATAATATCCACCCCTCTATATTTTGAAAAATAACTACACGTTAGCAGAACAGAGTCGCTTATAAAATAGTTTTCAACGATTGAAAAAGATTTTTTTTGTAATTCCTCATTACCAATATTTACAAGTATGAAAAAAGTATTTGTATCAAGTTTGTATCTATCAATAAGAAAATCAAAAGCTTTTAACAAAGAAGAATCAGAGACTATTATTTCTTTGCTGTTTTTTTGTGTCATAATATTATTACAATTAGACATTCCAAAGCCAATAATTATAAGACAAATTATTGAAATAAAATTATTTTTAAACTTTCTTTTCATTTCTCTAATGTTATTGATTAATCATTTTCTTTTAGATTAAACCAAAATGATTATTTACAGTTGCATTAAACGTATTTAATCCTTTATTACCACCTTCGTCACGCTTCTCTCAGAAACATATACCACCATAGCAAAGCCAATTAAATAGAAGGAATTAACAATTAAGCGCATTGGTTTTGAGTCAATGTATAAATATTCGCTTGCAAAATAAAGCAGGACAGAGAGTCCCAAATAGCCCAATATTCTTATCAAATCGTAGTTTACCGGATAATGCTTTTGCCCCACAAAATATGAAAGAACCATCATAGCAAAATAACAAATAAACGTGGCCCAGGCTGATCCCATATAACCAAAGATTGGAATCCACCAATAATTCAAAACAAGGGTAATAATCGCCCCGAAAATGGATAAATATGCACCATACATCGTCTGACCAGACAGCTTATACCAAATTGATAAATTAATAAAAACCCCTAAAAATAAATTTGCCATCAAAAGGATTGGAACCACTTTTAATCCTGAATAAAAATCCTTTCCAACAAAAGTCTTAACAACGTCCATATATAGCATGGTTCCTAAGAAAATAAAAGCGCAAACTATCACAAAATATTTCATTACATCAGCATAAATTTGCTGTGCGTTTTTATTTTTTGCTTCCGAAAAAAAGAAAGGATCTGCTGCAAAACGGAAGGTTTGAATAAAAATCGTCATTAAAATCGAGATTTTATAACATGCACCGTAAATTCCCAATTGCGACATTGCAGTTGCTTTGTCAGGAAGTAAATGCTTTAATAATGCTCTATCAAAAGTTTCGTTTATTATCCCAGCTAAACCAACGATTAGCAGTGGTAAAGCATATTTTATCATTTTTTTCCAGAGTTCTGTGTCGAACGAAAACTTGATTTTCACCATGCTTGGAAACAGCATCAAAACCGTAATTGAACTGGAAAGTAAATTGGCAATAAAAATATATCCAACGCCAATCGCAGGATTGTAAATACTATGAACAAAATTTGTTATAGTTGTGTTGTCCGAATTCTTCAATAAATAAGGGCAAAGCAAAATGAAGAATAAATTAAATCCAATATTGGTAAAAATATTCACCAGCTTTATAGTTGCAAATTTTAAGGCTTTGTTTTGTGCCCGAAGTTTCGCAAAAGGAATGGCAGTAATGGCATCGAAGGCAACTATTAATACAAACCAAATAATGTATTCAGGATGTAAGGCATAGCCCATCCAATTAGCAATTCCGGTTGAAAAAATACTGGTTATTAAAATAAAAATTGCCGAAGTTGAAAAGAGAGAAATTAGAGAAGTACTATATAGCTTTTCTTTGTCTTCCACCTTTTCTGAAAAACGAAAATAAGCGGTTTCCATTCCGTAGGTTAAAACCACAACCAAAAAAGAAACATACGCGTAAATCTCAGTAACAACGCCATATTCGCCAGTAGTGAAAATACGGGTATAAAAAGGCACCAATAAATAATTGAGTAAACGGCCTACAATGCTGCTCAATCCGTAGATTGCTGTTTGTCCGGCTAGTTTCTTTATTGGATTCAAGCTTGAAAATTTAAAATGTAATGCAAAAGTAAATAAATTTCTCTCTTTACAAACTCGTTGTGTCGTCTATATATTGTGGAAGTGTAAAGATAAATTTTGTTCCGATATTTTTTTCAGATTCGAACCAAATTTTTCCTTTTAAATTTTCGATAATTCCTTTTACCATTGCCAATCCTAAGCCCATTCCGCCAGTTTTTGTTGTAAAATTGGGCGAAAATATTTTTTCGAATTGCTCTTGATCAATACCAACGCCATTATCACTGATTGTAATCTGGAAAAATTCGTCCATTTTGGTAATGGTAATTTCAATTTTGCCTTTTTCATTATTTTCAATTGCCTGGATTGCGTTTTTAATCAGATTATTGAAAACACGCAGCATCTGCGATTTATCAGCAAATACAACAGCCTCATTTATATTTTCACGTGAAAAATTAATATTGAAATTCTCGTCTGACTTATTAAGGGTAACAATACTTTCTATGAGATTTACTAAATCAATTGTTTCGAAATTCATTTTCGAAAGTTTCGCAAAATCCGAAAACTCAGATGCAATCGATGAAAGCGATTCGATTTGTTCAATCATTGTTTTTGTAAATCGCTCTAATCGCGAATCCCAATCTTCGGCTTTATCAATCCAGGCTCTTTGCAAATGCTGAACACTTAATTTCATTGGTGTTAGCGGATTTTTTATTTCATGTGCAACTTGTTTTGCCATTTCGCTCCAAGCACCTTCACGTTCGGATTGTGCTAGTAATTCAGCATTGTGCGAAAGTTCGTCAATCATTCTATTGTATTCATTAATTAGGCTTCCAATTTCGTCCTTGCTTTTCCAAACAATTTTCTCATTGGATTTCCCTAAAGAAATGCGACTCATTTTATCTTTAATAAATTTTAAAGGTCTGGTAATGTAATTTGATAGCAGAATAGCAATAATAATTGCGAGCGCAATTAACAGCATATAAACGTTAATAAACGCTATAAGAAAGCCCGAAATCTCATTTTTTAACTCACTTTGTTTCGAGAAATAAGGCATGTTTAAATACGATGTCAATTTATTCTGATTATTTCTCAATGGTATGTATACCGAAGAATAATTGAGCTTCCCGATATTTTCATTGATAATAATTAATGTCTTTTTATTATTTGTTAATTCATTATAAGCTTCTGAATTCATTTTATTTGATACCAAGCCTTCTTCAAAAATTTTCTCTCTGGATGATGCTAAAATATTACCATTTAAATCGTATAAATTGATATCCGTAAAATATACATTTGAAAAATTTATCAAAAGTCCATTTAAGAAATCTCGCATATCGGGTGTTAACTTGTCATAGAAAGAAAGCTTGCTCTCTGCTTCGACTAATATTGAATGGGCTTTTTCACTGATATTGTCGGTGTTTTTATTATTGTAAATGTTAATGATATAGTAAACCGTCGTCGTACCAATGATAATGAAGGAAACCACAACAATAAAAATCATTGCAGCCTGTAATCTGCCTTTAAAATTTAAGAATAAATTATTGAGTTTTAAGGGGAAAATATAAAGGAAAAGAACAATAATACTTATTAAAACATAAAGAATAAATAAATAAGAAAAAGGTGCAATGATGTCCAAAACAGAGTCATTCTTTTTGCTGATGATGATAATGTGTTTATCATCCACCTGATATTGCAAATGAGAATAATTATTTTTATCAAAGAACAAAAATTCTTGCGAACTATTGGTAATTACATCTGTTGTTAAATTGTAAAAATACTTCCCGTATTGGTTTATCTGTTCACCGTTTTTATATCTGGCATAGGAGTAATTCGTTAAATCTTTATTTACCAAAATGCTTTTATCAATTAACAATTCTGGATACCCTAATTCTTTTGGAATAAACTTTGAATCTAATTCCAAATAAAGCGTTGCTATTGGCTTTGCAGCATAAGGATTCTCGTAATAAACAAAACGCGACAAATAACTGTTTCTTCCAGATTCATTGTTAAGGAAAAACATGTTTTCGCTAAGTGTTGGCCTTCCAATGTTTTTAATAATATTATTAAAGAAATCATCACAATCTGTTTTGTAATTATCTGGCTTAATTGTAATGGTGTCTCCGGGTTTGCAAATGGTAATTTGCATGTCGTATTTTGACCAGTATCCATTAAAAAACTTCACTTGCAAACGTTTCAAAACAGAATCTTCATTTATTACTTTCTTTGAAAGTAGCTTTAATGTAAGACTATCCTCCAAAACATTAGATTCAATTTCATTAAACAGATATTCTGCAATTGGATCTTGCTCGGTGGTTAATTTAATTGCCAGTAATTTTCTTTTTTCTTCCTCTTTAAAATTATTGTATTTGTAAAGGCCGTAAGTTGTAACAAATGAAAAGAAAATCAATGCTATTATTAAAAAAGAAAAATTATACGATTTCTCTTTAATGTTTTTATGCCTAAACACAAGCAAGAATAAAAACATAGTTGTGAAAAGGAAAAAATAGACATTATCAAAAAGACCGACTTTGTAATAGTAGAGAACAAAAAATTCAGCAGCAGAAAAAACGAAGCACAAAAAATAAAAGGATTTGGAAACTTCATTTGAAAAAACAAGTTCCAAAAGCTTAATAATAACAAGGAACAGGGAAATAAACAAAAAGACAATTATTACCAAACCCAAATAACTGTAAACCGTTAAACCAAAAATATTATTGAGTAAAAAAGAAACATTTGAATTGATAATGATGCTTTTGAAAAAGTATATTACCGACATCGAAAGAAAGTAGCATAGTGAAAAGCTCAGAACAATAACCAAAACTTTAAGTGGCAATTGCTTTGGATGTAAAAATTTAAAATCAGTATTAATTTTGAAAATTTCTAATGCCGAAAAGAAAATGAAAATACCATATAGAAGTAAATCTCCCAGAGATGGCAATAGGTCGGAGGTAGCAAAATATTTTGGACCAAAAAAGTCCAAATCATATATAAAATGTGGAACTTTAAAATAAAACAAAAATGCTCTGAGCACCCATAAAACCAGTAAAGTAACCGATAATCTTAACAATTGATTCTTAAAAAGCTTTAAGGAACCAATAAACAAGCGTATAAATGAAATAATAAATAATAAACTTAGAATATAAAAAACAAGAAGTAAAAGTTTAAATGAATCCTTGTTATAGGGTGTTTTAGAGAATTTCAAGCCAAATAATGGAGCACCTTTTGAGTTTTTAACAATGTTTCCATTGCCTGGAGATACAATTTGTGATTTATTTGAAAGCTCAAAATCTTGCTGAAAGCCATTTACTAAATAATCATTCTGGTATTTGTATTCACTCTTAATCAATGAAAAACCAATAATGTTATATTCGTTTAATTTAAGTGACTTCAGATAATACCAACCATTCTTTAATTGACAAACTGAATCGTATTTATTTGTAGGATTAAGATTATTGATTGAAACAGAATTTGAAGTCCAGAAAATGAGGGAATCCTTTTTATAAATCTGAAAAAGAATTCCTCCTTTTTCAAATAGGTCTGAAAAATATTTATGGTCAAAATCGGAATTGTTTATCTTTTTTGCTTCAATCTGCTTTTTTAATAAAAGTAAATTTTCATCAAGAACTTTTTCCTTTTCTAAAAATGTTTTTTGGAAATTTTCTGATTGTCGTGAAAAATTTGTTGTGGAATGAAAAAACAAATGAGTAAAGTATACAATAAAAATAGATATTATCGAAAGGGATAAAAAGAGAATGATCTTAAATCTTTGTATGTTTTTAATTTTCATTCACTAATGTGCTTTAAATTAAACTATTAGGTTGATATTTGAACATTTTACTGAAAAATATCTCTTTTTATTTCTTTCTATCTATTTGACATTCAACCCACTAAACTCGACCTTTTTTAATGCGTTTTAATGGATTATTTTAAAATTTTTAAGTCATTATATTCTAAATACCCCAAAATTAATTGATGCTCCTTATTTTAATTATTTTGCTTTAAAATGTAAATTTGGCTGGAATATCTATTTTTACCCGCTTTCATATTCGATTTTAATCCATTTACAAAAGCAGAAAAATAATTTGTTTTTCCTTTTTTATATTTTTCACTCAACAAACTTACATAATAGGAATCAAATTTCATTGGAAGAATATTTTCTATTTTGAAATTAAATTTACTCATTAATGTTTCAATTGTTTTTGGAGTGAAATGATATAAATGTCGAGGTACATCATATGCCGCCCAAAATTCTTTATAATAATCTGCATCATAAGAATCACAATTTGGAACCGCAACAATAAATACGCCATCTTTTTTTAGAATTCTTTTAATTTCTGTAATTCGACCATTCAAATCAGACACATGTTCTAAAACGTGCCACATTGTGATTGCATCAAATTTCTCATTTTCAAAACCAGATATTGCGGACTCTTCAAAAACACTTAATCCATAATTATTAATTGCAAAACTCCTCGCATTTTCATTCGGCTCTATACCTATTGTTTCCCAACCATTCATTTTAAACAAAGAAAGCAACTCACCACTAGCGCAACCAATATCCAAAATTCCCTTTCCTTTTGAACAACTTGTTACCAAGTTAAATTTCTTTTTATGGGTATGCTTGCGTATTTTCTGATAAACTGAATTTACGAAACCTTTATTGGTATTGGAATGAGAAATATACTCTTCAGATTCGTAATACTTGCCAAGGACTGCATTTTCGGGTCGTGGATTTACAAATTTAAATTCGCAATCTTTACACATTACAATTGTAAATTCCTCTTTCGATAGAAAAAAATCAGGTACCGTTAAATAGGTTCTGAAATCACTTTTTCCACAAACAGGACAATTATTTAGTTTTTCCATTTTGATTTTGTTTCACGTGAAACCACGGATTATTTTTTCAGAAATACAATTAACACCGAAACATCCGATGGTGAAACTCCACTTATTCTGGATGCTTGTCCAATTGTTCTGGGCTTTATTTTACTTAATTTCTCTCTGGCCTCTGACGAAAGAGAAGTGATTTTTTTATAATCAAAGTCGTCATGCAATTCAATATTTTCGAGCTTTAATAACTTTTGCGCTGACTCCTGTTCTTTCGAAATATAGCCTTCGTATTTTATTAAAATTTCTACCTCTTCAATTACTTCATTAATGAAACTTTGTTGAAATTGGGAAATGAAATCTCTCAATTCATTTGAACCTTGAAGTAAATTTTCAAAATTAATTTGAGGTCTTAAAAGCAAATTCGACAACCTGGTTTTTTGAGAAATAGGCTGACTTAAATTTTCCTCCAAAATAGAATTTACCTCTGTTGGTAAAATATTGGTAGCTTTAACAAATGACGAAATTTCATCAATAAGAACCTTCTTTTCATTCACTCTATCAAGGCGATCTTTAGATGCCAAACCAATTTCGAAAGACAAAGGTGTTAGCCTCAAATCTGCATCATCTTGCCGGAGCAAAATACGATATTCTGCTCGAGAAGTAAACATTCGATAAGGTTCTTCTGTTCCCTTAGTAACCAAGTCATCAATCAAAACGCCGATATAAGCTTCTGATCTTTTTAATACAAAATCAGCTAAATTATTTATTTTCCGGTGGGCATTAATTCCAGCCATCAAACCTTGCGAAGCAGCTTCTTCGTATCCAGTTGTTCCGTTGATCTGGCCAGCAAAATATAAATTCTCAATACATTTTGTTTCCAGTGTGTTTCTCAACTGAGTTGGTGGAAAGAAATCATATTCGATGGCATAACCCGGACGAAATATTTTCGCATTTTCAAATCCAGGAATTTTTTTCAGCGCTTTAAATTGAATATCTTCAGGTAGTGATGATGAAAATCCATTTACATAAATTTCATTGGTTTCCCAACCTTCTGGTTCTACAAAAATTTGGTGTCGATTTTTATCAGAAAAACGTTCAATTTTATCTTCAATCGAGGGACAATATCTCGGACCAATTCCTTTTATTCTTCCCACAAAAAGTGGTGACTTGTCGAAGCCAGTTCTCAAAATATCATGAACCTCTTCATTAGTATAAGTTAAGTAACAACTTTTTTGCTTTGTTAATTTTGGTGTATCCGTATATGAGAACTTTTGCGGGTTTTCATCCCCAAATTGCTCTTGCATAACAGAATAATTCAAAGACCTTCCATCAACTCTAACCGGAGTTCCAGTTTTCATGCGGTTTGATTCAAATCCAATTGATTTCAAAGATTCGGTAATTCCATGGGAAGATTTCTCTCCAATTCTACCACCAGAAAAACTTTTTTCTCCGATATGAATAAGTCCGTTCAAAAAAGTACCATTAGTAAGAATTACCGCTTTTGAATATATTTCTATTTCAAGTGATGTTTTAACTCCAATAACTTTTTCATTCTTTGTTAAAATAGAAGTTACATTATCTTGCCAAAAATCTATATTGGAAATTCCTTCTAAAGTTTTTCTCCATTCTTTAGAAAACATCATTCTATCACTTTGAGCTCTTGGACTCCACATTGCAGGTCCTTTAGAAAGGTTAAGCATCCTGAACTGAATCATGGTTTTGTCAGTGATAATTCCTGACATTCCACCAAGCGCGTCAATTTCTCTAACAATTTGACCTTTTGCAATTCCGCCCATTGCAGGATTGCATGACATTTGTGCCAAGGTTTCCAAATTCATTGAAATAAGTAAAACACTTGATCCCATGTTTGCAGCAGCAGCTGCTGCTTCACAACCGGCGTGTCCACCTCCGACAACAATTATATCATATTCTTTAAACATGGGAATAGTTTCACGTGAAACCTTACAAAGATTCTGATTGCAAAGTTAAATAATAATCTTCTTTCTTTGTCATTTGAGCTTTGTCATTTTTTGATTTGTCCTTATAGCCTATTAAATGCAAAATGCCATGTATCATTACACGACTCAATTCGGTTTCAAAAAGCACTTTGAATTTTTTAGCATTCTCGGTAATTCGTTCAATGCTAATAAAAATATCACCAGAAATAATATCTGTTTTTTCAGAATAATCAAAAGTAATAATATCTGTGAGAGTGGAATGATTTAGATATTCCTTGTTGATATTTAAGAGAAATTCATCATCACAAAAAATGAAATTAATCTCTCCGCAATTTTGGTTTTCATTTTTAATAGTTTCCAAAATCCAATGCTTAAAAAATTTACGCTTGGTTAAAGAAAACTTTATGTTTTCGGTATTGAATGAAATATTTCCTTTGTGCATTAAAGCAAATCTAAATTAAAGTTTTTCAACTTTTTTATTTTTTTCAGTTGCAAATATTTGCAATTGTTTAATTCGATCTAAAGCAAGTTCCTGATTGATGCTTGAAATTTTAAAAATCAATTCTATTGATTTTCCATTGTCCAAAAAATTAACCTCATCAGCCAACACCTTCATAAGAAAAATTCCGCGACCTTCTTCATTTTTTAATTCTACGGCCAAATCTGTTGGATCTGGAATATTATTAAAATCGAATCCATTTCCTTCGTCTTGAATAGTAAATGACAATCCAATTGGTTTAGATTCGAATGTAATATTGATATCTTTATTTACATCATTCTTATTTCCATGAACAATTGCATTGCTCAATGCTTCAGTTAAAGCAACTAAAATATTACCAAAATAAGTATTGTTGATGTTGAATTCATCACAAATATCTTCAACAAATTTTTCAACTTGATGTATGTTCTCTTTTGTCGACTTAAGGCTTAAAAATTGTTTCTTTTCAATCATAATATACTAATTCTCAAAGCTATAGAAATATTCATTCACTTTTTTCTTATAAAAATCTGTCATAGAAGCCGGAACAGTCTTTAATAATTCCACTTCTTTTGTCTTTATTCTTTTATACTCAAAAAATGCGTTAGGGTTACTAAAATTCTCATTTTTTGCTTCATTTGATTGTCTTTTTTCATCCTGCTCTCTTTCTTTATCCGCTTTCTCTGATTCCAGTAAGCGAGTAAGAATTTCTTGTTGCCGTTTTATGGTTTCTGCACTAATCATTTTATTTACCAAATCGGTTTCGGTTTGTTCCATGTCTTTAACAAGCTTATTGATATTTCCTCCATTGCCATTTTTTCCTTCTTTTTTAAGCTCATCATTCATTTTCTGCAACTGTTTCCTAATTGCTTCTTGCTGTGCTGCCATTCGAGCATATTGCTCGCTCATTGTTTGATTTCCTTGCTGCCCTTGACCTTGCTTTCCATTAGGTTTTTTGCCATTTTTCATTTCTTCCATCTGCTTGTTCAAGGCTTGCTGCATTTGTTTCATTGAATTGAAGCTGGGTTTTCCACTTCCAGGTTTCGAACAACTGCCCGGTTTTGGTTTTTTACAGCTTCCCGATTTTTTTTGTTGTGATTCTTTCTGTTGTTTTTGCATCTGTTGTAATGCTTCCGCTAGCATTAATGCCAAATTATTAATAGAAGTCATTGTAAACTGCTGTTTAGAAACTGCAAGGCCTGGCTGCCGAGCTGTTAACGATTCTATTGAACTATTAGAATTTTGATTGATATCGGCAATCTCACGATTTACAAACGATTCTATTTGAGCCTGACGTTTACTCAAAGCAAACAAAGAATCTTCTATCATTTGCAAATTATCTTTTATTTTATTTTGTTGCTGAATTAGCTTTACATACAAGGGATCTGTTGTTTTAACAATAGCAACTTTTTTCATTAAAGCCTCTTGGTCAAATGAGGTTTGAATTAAATTTTCTAAAATCGTACGCAATGCATCAATATCTTCGCTGGCCTCTTCTTCTTGGTTATCTTGTTGGGCCTTATTCAACTCTTCGGAAAGTTCTTTCATTTTCTCAGATGCTTTCTTCTGTGACTCTGCAGCTTTTTTATTCTTATTACTTTTTAAGTTGTTGGAACTATTTTCCATTTCTTTCTGGATATCGTTTTGTTTTTCTTCGTTGTTTTTAAGATTTTTTGGCTCTTCAAGTTCTTTATTTTTTTCATCAAGTTGTTTCAAATCCTTTTTCAAGTCTTGATATTGTTGATTTAAATCCTCTTGCTTTTTCTGAAGGTTATCGTTGTCCTTTTTATCTTTATTCTCAGTCTCTTTCGAGAGGTTTTCCTGATCTTTCGAAAGATTGTCGAGCTTTTCTATCACTTCATTAATTTTCTTCTCTAACTCAAGCTGCTTGAATATTTCGAGATTCCTATCCAATTCCTTTTCGATGTCTTTGGCATCCATTTTCATCTTTTCCATCATCTCGCTCACTTTGGATTTATCCATTTTTTCAAGCATATCCTGAAATTGTTTCAATAAATCTTTCATTTCTGGAGTCATGACATCCTCGAAAAGTTTATTAAGCTGTTCCTGCTTCTTCAAAAGATCTTCGTCTTGAGGATTGTTCTGATTTTCTTTAATCGATTTTTGTTCGTTTTGCTGCTTGATATTTTCTACCTTGTTTTGCAATTGTTTTTGCTTATCAAGCAAATCCTGAATCTGTTTCTTTTCTTGCCACGAAAGACTTTTCTTTTCGTTTAACTTTTTGTTTAATTCTTCAATTTGCTTTTGAATATCTTTCGCATCTTTTATGGCTTGGTCCATATCTGACTCAATTTTCTTGGTGCTTTTTTCATTGTTCTGCTCAATTTCCTTTTGAGTAGGAGATTTATACAGTTTTTTCTGAGATCTCGTTGCTTTACTACCATTTACACCATCATTATCCCAAACCTCGAAATAATATTCAACTTGCTCTCCTGGTAATAGCGTAGTCGAAGCCAAATCGAAATAATACATGAATTGCTGTTGGTTCATTCCGGAGGAAATAGGAATGGTTTTAGAAACAACATTATTTTGTTTCCCAGTAGAATCATTTTCAAAATATCGTTTGTAATTAAAGGTTAATTTGGAGAACCCATAATCATCTTTGATCATTCCTTTGTAATACAACTGTTTTTCGTAAACAGAATCTTTAAATTCATCAACTTTAATGCTTGGAAATACATCAGGAATAACGTTTATAGAAAAGTTTAAGGAATCTTTGTTGGTTAAATATTCATTTGAAGACACAATGGAGTAAGAAAGTCCACTCATTAAAATTGCAGAATAACCAAAGGAATTTTCACCCTTCCGCTCTAATGAAAGCTTTTTATCGTTAAAACGAACCAGCACATTTTTGGTGTCTTTGGTTTGAATTTTCCAATTGATTTTTGTGCCCTGTGGAATCAGCAAATCACCAGTATTTTGAAGTATTTCATCTTTTTTATTCACATAACTGGGATAGGTTAAAGAAACTTCAAAATTTAAAATAATCGGCTTTGCTAGTACTTTTAAAGTGTATTCCTTCGATTTAAAACCATCTCCAACCAATTGAAATTTAGTATCTTTTTGAATATTTTTAAACCGATGATTAAAATTTACTGGATTCTCTTTTGAAAGCTGGTATTGTACATTTTCTATTTCGATGAAAACATTGACTGGTATTGGATTTCCGGTAAGTTTAACTTCAAGTTCATAATCTTCATGCTGAAGGGCTTCTAACTTTTTATTTTGAATATTAAATTGAAATGGAGCTTCTTCTTCGAAAAATGTTCCATGTTTTAAAATCCGCTTAGTTGAATCTGTAATAATTCCAGGAGCAGTAACCAATAAAATTAGAATAACAAAAACTGGAATTAATGCATATTTAATATACTTTCTGTTTTTCCGAAAATCAATGGCTTTAGTAAATGGAATAGGCTTAATTTGCAGTGTTTTCTGATTAATACTGGCTATTACAAGATCGTTGTTTCCAGGTTTGGTTTCAGATAGAGATTTGAGTTGAATAATATTAATCAGCTTGTCTTTTACCTCTGTAAAATGGTTCCCAATAATTTCAGCTGCCTGATCATGAGAAATTATTTTGCCAATTTTATACAACTTAAACAGAGGAATAGCAATAAGTTTGGAAATAATTACAAAATTAACGCCCAAATAAGAATAAAATAAAATAGATCTAATAACAATGCCGAAATGAGCGAAATTTTCTAAAATAATAATGGTCAGAAAAAATGCAAGCATCACCGCAAAAGTATAAAGACCACCTTTTATAAGTTGGTTTTTATAAAATTTGCGAATAAATTCGTCAAGTTTCTGAATTAATATGCTATAATTGTCCGCCATTATTGGATTCTGTAAAACAATCTTTTCTCAGTTCTAACCTATAAAATTAGGTTAAATGATGGATAATAACAAAAGAAAAATAAATAAAAATTGTTAATCGGATTTATCGTTTTTCCAATGGTTTCAATAAATATTCTAAACCATTAACTTTTATTTCCAAAATAATTTTTAGAAAATCTCCCAATTCTCCCGCAGGAAAGCCCTTTTGCGAATACCAAACCAAATATGGCTCAGGAATATCATTCAATAACCTTCCCTTGTATTTACCATAAGGCATTTTATAGTTTGCGAGTTTGAAAAAAGTTTCTTGATTTGAGAGCATTTCCTTTGTTTGTGATATCGAAATTTAAAAAAACTAGCAGCTATTTATTTGGATTAATAAAATTATTCGCGAAGACCATACTTTGTCTGCAATAATAATAATGCACCAACTGCTTTAATATCGAATTTATTCGAAAAGCCAACAACAATATAATTGTTTATACTTTTAATTACACCATCTGCTAAAATTTCAAAAGACTCAGCTGTATTAATATCAATCACTTCGTCTGAGGAAACTGCAAAATCGCTAATTGAAGAAACGTTATTAGTTACATAATATAAATTTCCATCATCTTTATATTCGCCAACCTTTTCTCCTTTTACTCCATTTTTATCTGTCAGGAAAATCTCTTTTCCAATCAATACGCCTAATTGATCCCCTTTCGTTTCTTCAGTGGTTGCATTGTAAATTTTTATTTGAGCGGAAACAGAAAAGAAAATGCCAATCAATAATATTATCAATGAAATTCGCTTCATAAAAGTATTTTTTGAGTTTATTTTAGTACAAAATTAAAGAATGATTTTTTATTTTAAAACAATAAATTGTAGATTTAAGCAAAACCATTCCATTATCCACCTTTTATTTTTACTAATCTTTAAATCTTTTCAGATCTGATTTTTCGAAAGTCCATTCAGGAGTTAATAAACTACCATCAAAATCTTCACTATACCAAGGACTTAATTCTGAATTATTTGGATTTTTTAATATTTGAATATCTTGGGCTGGCATATAACTCTGAGCCAATAGAAAAACTTTTTTATTTGTTTTAGGATTAATGGCAATGTCAACAATAGTAACCGCATGACCTGGTGAACCACCTTTAATAAAAACATCTCCAATTTTCATTTCATTCAAATTTTTCACAGGAATTAACTCTTTGCTTAATGATAAGGTTCCTGCATATGAAAAAATAACATCCAAATATTTCCTGAACGAGTCATAACTACTGCTTTTATTTGCTGTTTTTATAAAAGCTACTTTGTTTCCATTAATTTTTTGTCGGTAACCTTCAAACCAACTTAGTAAATCAAATCTATCGCCACTTGTAAAATTATAATGGATTTTTTGATATTCTTTTATTGAGAAAAGATATTCAGATCTTAGTCTGATAACTGCATCAGCACATTGCTGTAAATCGGCTTTTCCAATTTCCATATCAACAACGGCAATATGCGCATCTTGATTGTATTTCTCTTTTCCATTATACAACAAAACCTTCGAGTTATTTGGCTTGAGTTTTAAATTTCTTAAATAAGTTGCGAATGAAACCTGTTCATCTTTAGTTCGCTCAAAACCAGACGGAGGTTGAATTCTATCAACCAATTTCATTCCAGAAGGATTTATCAGATTGGAGTTTTTTTGACCAGTTCCTCTGCATGCAATTAAACAAAAGAAAAGTGGTAATAGACCGAATACAAGTTTTTTCATTTACTCTTCATTTTTACTAAATCCTCATAAATATTAATCGGCTCAGGTAAGAGATCGTTTTTTATTTTTAAGCACATCAAATGTAGGTGTGTTGGCGACCTCTTTTTAAATGCATTTAAGCCAGTTCTGCCCATATTAGCAATAATCATTCCTGGCTCAACAATATCGCCAATTTTTACATTAATTTTATTATTATGAGCATAATAAAACAAAATTTCATTTTCTGGATCATAGATCAAAATATATTTTCCGCCGCGTATTTGAGAGTTTGAATCCCATATTGGTTCAGATGCGATAACAACTCCAGAAGAAATGGATAAAATATTTATTGCTGTTTTCGAATTATCATCCAGGCAATCTTGGTTTTTATCCATTGCGAAAATATCTTGTGCGGGATGGCCAGTGTGTTTATTGCCATCAAAATAATTGTAATTACCAGGCAAATAACCATTTCCGTTGCTGCCACCAATTGAAGATTTAGAATAAGCCTGAACAGGAAAAACCCAATCTGATTTAGAAAATTTGCTTTGATTTGTAATTAAATATTGCTTCTTAATTTCAGAAATTAAAAATTTAAATTGCTTTGAAGCATCGGAAAATTTAAGTTTTCCATCTCTAATTTCAGTGTTTAATTGATTAAACTTTTGACAATAGTCAACTAAAATGGAATCGCCATTTGTTATTATAGATTTCTTCTCATTAATAGATCCAGAAGAACAGTTAATGAAAAATGGAAATAAAAATATTATTAAAAAGTGACTTCTTTTCATACTATTAAAAAAAACTCCCTTTAGCAATACCAAAGGGAGTTATATGATTTTCAAAAAAATTATTTTTTATTTTTTTCGAGTATTTCCTTTTCTTTATCCTTGCAAAATTTATCAATTAGCTCACCTGCTCCATCAAATCCCAAATCAAAAGATTTAACCCAATCATTACAAGCATCATCGTTTTTCTTTAAATCTCCATTTACAACGCCTCTATAAAAATAAGCTTCTGCAAAATCTGGTTGTAATTCAATTGCTTTATTAAAATCAGCCATTGATGTTTTTAAATCATTTAGCAAATATTCACCCATTCCTCTGTATAAATAAGCATCTGGATAACCAGGATTTATTTCAAGAACTTTGTTAAAAATATCTATTGCACCTTTGTAATCTTTTCGGGTAATTTTCACATCACCTTTTCTCATTAAATCGTCTATTTCCTTTTGTGAAAAAACATTTGCTGAACAAAATACTAAAAGAATAAAAAGAATTTTTTTCATGGGAATAATGGTTAATTGTTAGTAATTATCTTCTTTAAATAAGTCATTCAAAATCTTTCAGTTATTAATAATTAATTTCTTCAGACTTTTTAAATTTTCACAAAAATAATTATTTTTTCGATAGCGCATCTAACTTTTTTTACAAACAAAAAATTCGATTTTGTCGGATTATTAATTTTTTATAAAATTAAGTCTGTTTTTATGGCTAATTTTACGCAATACAAAAATTTACATTAATGAAATACAACAAAAAATCAAAGCAAGAACCAACAAAAAATAATTCTTTAAAAAACAGAATTATGGAGGTTTTCGCTACCAATCCTGAAAGAGGCTATAATTATAAACAAATTGCTGGATTACTAAAAATAAACGATACTGCCAGTAGAGGATTGGTGAATACAATTATTCAGGAATTGGCTTTTATTAAAAGCTTAACTGAACAAAAAAGAGGAACTTATATTATTAATCCTAAAGAGATTCAATTCTACGTTTCAAAAACATATTTAACGGGCAAAGTAGATATGAAAGCTGGTGGAAAAGCTTACGTTATTATTGAAAACAGAGAAGAAGATATTTTTATTGCAGCAATAAATACCAATCATGCCTTGCATGGTGATACTGTAAAAGTTTATTTGTTTCCTAAAAGAAAAGAGCGGAAACAAGAAGGACAAATCATTGAAATTATTGAAAGAGCTAAAAACAAATTTGTTGGAATCATTGAAATTTCTTCAAAATATGCTTTTTTTGTAGCAGATAATACTTCGATGCCTTTTGATATTTTTGTTCCGAACGACATGATTCATAAAGCAAAAAATGGTCAAAAAGTTGTGGTTCAAATCGAAGAATGGCCAGCAAAAGCTAAAAATCCAATTGGAAGAGTTATTGAAGTTCTCGGATATCCAGGCGATAATGATGTTGAAATGAATTCGATTTTAGTTGAATTCGATTTCCCTTTGCGCTTTCCTGATGCTGTTAATGCAGAAGCTGATGAATTTCCAAATGAAATTCCTGATTTTGAATATAAGGAACGCAGGGATTTTAGAGAAATTACAACATTTACAATAGATCCTGCAGATGCGAAAGATTTTGATGATGCACTTTCCATTAAGACACTGAAAAATGGTAATTTTGAAGTTGGTGTTCATATTGCTGATGTTTCGCATTATGTAAAACCAGATTCGCTTTTAGATAAAGAAGCTTTCGATAGAGGAACTTCTGTTTACCTTGTAGATAGAGTTATTCCAATGCTTCCAGAACATTTGTCGAATGGTGTTTGTTCATTAAAACCAAATGAGGATAAATTAACTTTTTCGGCTGTTTTTGAAATGGACAAAAACTCAAACATTATTTCTGAATGGTTTGGTAAGACTGTAATTAATTCTGATAAAAGATTTTCATACGAAGAAGCTCAGGAAATTATTGAAACAGAAACTGGAATTTTGGCCAACGAAGTGTTGACGCTCAATATGCTTGCAAAGAAATTGCGCGATGATCGTTTTAAGAAAGGTGCAATTGATTTCGATACTGTCGAGGTAAAATTCAATCTTGACGAAAATGGCAAACCAATTGGCGTTTACATTAAAGAATACAAAGATTCTAATAAACTTATTGAAGAGTTTATGCTTTTGGCAAACAAAAAAGTAGCTGAATTTATTGGAAAACCCGGAAATAAAAAACCACCAAAAACCTTTGTTTATAGAATTCACGATAGTCCAAACCCAGAAAAATTAAACACTTTCAAAGATTTTGTTGGAAAACTTGGCTATAAAATGAATGTTGGATCACGAAAATCTATCACCAATTCAATGAATTCACTTCTTCATGATATTGTTGGAAAAGGTGAAGAAACCATGATTGGAAATTTAGCAATCCGCACTATGTCGAAAGCTATTTATACAACCGAAAACATTGGTCACTATGGATTGGGCTTCGATTTTTATTCGCATTTCACCTCTCCAATTCGTAGATATCCAGATTTACTGGTTCATCGTTTATTATTTTGGTATTTGAACGGAAAAGCAAGTGTGAGCGCCAACGTTTACGAAGACCTTTGTGTTCATTCATCTGATATGGAGAAAAAGGCTAGTGATGCTGAAAGAGCTTCAATAAAATATAAACAAGTTGAATTTTTAATGGACAAAATTGGAGAAACTTTTGATGGAATTATTTCTGGTGTTAGCAAATGGGGAATTTATGTTGAAATAGTTGGAAATAAATGCGAAGGAATGGTAAGCATGAGAGATTTGGTTGATGATTTCTATTATTTGGATGAAGACAATTATTGCGTAATTGGACAGCGTTCTGGAATGAGATATAATTTAGGCGACACTTTAAAAATTAAAATTAAACGAGCTGATTTAGGCAGAAAACAATTAGATTTTGAAATTGTATAAACAAAAAAAGGGGAAGCTATAAAAACCTCCCCTTTTCACCAAACCTAACCTATTATTAAAACCTAAATCAAATTTAAGCGTCCAAAAAGCTCTTTACGATATAAACCGCCTATTGGAATCACTTTCATTTTTCCTTCAATTACCAAATCAGGATATTTTATAGAGAATATTTTGTCAAGTCTTACGATATATGATCTGTGAACTCTAACAAAATCCTTAGCAGGTAAGATTCTCATCATTTCCTTCATTGTAGTATGTGTTGTAAAAATATTATCAGAAGTGTTGATAACAACGTAATCTTTTAATGCTTCTACAAAATAAATATCATCAAATTTAATTTTATTCAATCTATAATCAGCTCTAACAAATACACTGTCTTTGTGTTCTTTGTTTTCAACAATTGAATGATAAAGATCTCTTTCTCTTTTTACTAATAAATCTTTCTCGTGTTTGTAAATTGCCATTTCGATAGTGGTTTGCAATTCTTTTTCTTTGAAAGGTTTAATAATATAACCATAAGGTTCTGAAATTTTTGCTTTATTTAATGTATTGTCATCAGCATAAGCTGTTAGAAAAATAACTGGAACATCAAATCTTTCGCGGATAACGTTTGCTGCTTCGATTCCTGTCATTTCTCCTTTTAACATAATATCCATTAAAATAAGGTCGGGGCGTGTTTGCTCAACTTCTTCAATAGCTTTTTCGCCTGAAGAAACGATAGTTGGAACAATGTATCCTAATTTTTTAAGACTATTTTGTATGTCTTTTGCAACGATACTTTCGTCTTCAACGATTAAAATTTTCAATTTTGCCATGTTTGTGTTTTTTGAGTGAACTAAATGAGTTTTATATTAATTGCTAATAATCTGCTAAATCTTTGTTTTTTAATATATTCTATCAAAACTTCGACAAAATTAAAAGTTCTAAATTATATAAACAAATATTTTGGCACTTATTTTAAATTATTTTATTAACATTAAATCGAAATATTTTGCTTGTTTAGGTAGTTATGGGTAAAAAAATTAGACTATTTTCGTTTTTGCCACCTTAAAGGGTTTCGGTTAATATTTTTTTTGAAATATTGATGAATAAAGATGTATACATCTATAATGCATCTAAATTAATAGATACTTTTTGAAAATAAAGCAAAATTTGAATTTTTAGGGTTGATTTTTGGATAAGCTGTTATGCAATAATTAGCTAAAGAAAATTTACTGATCTTCTGTTGGCTCTGTGGTGGGTTTTACTAAAACTCCATCGAATCTAATTTCGATACCGTTTTTATAAAGTGTTACAAGGAAAGGGGTGCCATCGTAATTATTTTTCTTCCATTCTCCATCTTTTTTACCCATAATATAATTTCCCGTTTCTTTAATTTTGCCATTATCATAATAATAGGTATGTCTTCCATCAGGATTATCATCGGTATATTTTCCTTCAAATAACAAGGATTTATCTGGGTAATAAGTTTTCCAAATACTGTCTTTTTTTCCGTTTTTAAAATTCCCTTCTTCTTTATAATCGCCTAATTCATAAAACCAAAAACCCTCTTCATAACCTTCTATAAAATCACCTTTTGTAATGATTGCACCAGTAGTATCGGCGTATTCCGTCATCATGCCTTCTTCCAGGCCATTTTCCATGTTTTCTTCTCTAAGAATATTTCCTGATTCATAAAACCATTTCCATAAACCGGTTGGAAGTCCTTTTTTATTGTATTGACCAATTTGTTCGGTTTTTCCATTCCGATGATAATATTTCCATGGACCTATTTTTTTTCCATCTTTATATTCACCTTCATTTTTTATTTCTCCAGTTTCATAAAACTCTTTCCATTTACCTTGGCGAACGCCTTGTTCATCAACAATTCCTTCTCCAACTTTTCTGCCATTACTAAAAATGAATGAACGTTCTAATTTTCCTTTTGAAGAATATTCTCTCCTCAACCCTTCAGCAGTATTGCCTTTAAAACTTTGAATTGTTTTAACAACACCTGAAGAATAATATTCTGTTTTTACATCAAGTTTGGTCAATTCTTTTACATCAACCTGAAGAGAATCTCCAGTATATTTGAGAATTGAAGTTAGATTTCCATCTGGATCATATTCTTTAAAATAACCATCTTTTTTTCCATCTCTGTAAAAACCTTCTGATTTAACATTTCCTTTATCATAAAAGGTTTTCCACCAATTTTGCTTGAGGTTATTTTTGTCTTTTCTATTGATATTTTCTCTGTAAAGAACAAAGCCTTTTTTATATTCTACCAAAGTTATTACAGTTCCATCCTGGTCGTATTCTTTTGATAATCCATTTTCTCTGCCATCCACAAAATTGGTAGTTTGTTTTATTTTTCCATTTTCATAGAATAAATTGGTCAATCCTTCTTTTGAATCATTTAAATATTTTTCTTCGAGTGTTTCTTTTTCAAGATAAGTTCTCTTTATGCCATTTTTCTTATCGTTTTTATAATTAATCTCTAAAATTAATTTTCCTTGATCACTATAAAATTTCCATAAGCTATCTAATTGATAGTCTTTTCTATTTCCTTCAGATTTTATAAATCCATTTTCATAAAAGGTTTTCCAATAACCATCAGGTTTTCCATCTTTTAAATTACCGCAGCTTGAAATATTTCCATTAGGATAATGAAAACTTGAATAACCATTATTATCAACGGTATCTTTTTGAGAAAAAGCGATACTGTAAAGAAAAATAAATAAAACTGACAGAAAAAATTTCTTCATCGTTAACAATATGAACCGTAAAATTACAATTTAAATTTCAATTTAAAACCAAAGTTTTTATGATAATTCAAGCATTCTTAGCATTGGTTTTTTTGCTTTTTCTATTATTTCCTGGGAAAGCAATATTTCTGGTTGTTCGTTTAATAAGCAATTATAGAGTTTTTCTAAAGTATTTAATTTCATATATATACAATCATTGCACGAACAGGTATCATCAGTTGGAACAATAATAAAATTCTTATTTGGCGATGATTTTTTCATTTGATGAATAATTCCTGTTTCAGTGGCAACAATAAATTCATTGGATTCACTTTTAATTGTAAAATTTAATAGGGCAGCAGTAGAACCAACAAAATCGGCTATTTCTAAAATTGGCGCTTTACATTCAGGATGAGCAATTAATTTTGCGTTTGGATGTTCTATTTTTAAGTTAATAACTCTTTCTAATGACAAAATATTATGAACTTCACAAGAGCCATTCCATAAAACCATATTTCTTCCGGTTAAATTGTTTATGTAAGAACCCAGATTTTTATCAGGAGCAAAAACAATTTTAGCATCTTTTGGTAAACTTTCAACAATTTTAACTGCATTACTTGAAGTACAAACTATATCAGTCATGGTTTTAATATCAGCAGAGCAATTGATATAAGAAATAACAGTGTGTTGTGAATAATTTTTCAAAAATTCTTTAAAATCTTCTGGTTTACAAGAATCAGCAAGCGAACAACCTGCTTCCAAATCTGGTAATAAAACTTTTTTAGTTGAATTTAAAATTTTGGCAGTTTCTGCCATAAAATGAACTCCAGCAAAAACAATTATATTTGCATTGGTTTTAACAGCTTCTTGAGCCAAAGCCAAACTATCGCCAACAAAATCAGCAATGTCTTGAATATCGGGAGTTTGATAATAATGGGCTAAAATAATTGCGTTCTTTTGTCTTTTTAAATCATTAATTTTTTCAATTAAATCATTATTTTCTTCTTTTAACATATATTATTATATTTCTTAATTTAAATGAATATATTATTAATAATAGCCTGTTAGTTTTGTGCAAAAATATTTTATTTAAAGTTGTATTACCAATTTATTAATTTCAATTAACAATTTAATTAGAGTTATTAGAACTTAATAAATTTAATTAGAGTTATTTAAAGTTTTATTAACAGATTGTTATTAATAAATTTTTTAGTAAGTTTTATAGTTAACTAACCATTAAAAGTGTTAGAATTTTGTTAATATTTATATATAAAAACGACAAAACTTTTTGATGTTAATTTAAAATTATTTTTAAGTCAATTCAGTATTTATAAATCGCATTTTTCTTTTCATTTATTCTCAACAAAATTACATAGTAATTAACAAAAAAATGTTAGTTATTTCTTAATTATTTGATTTTAAGTTTAGTCGATTCATTGTGTTAATTTGTTATAAATTATCTTTATCCAATAAACAATTAATAATTACCCTTTTAGTTAATTAAACATAAAATATTATTTAAATTTGCATTTAAATTTATTAACAATGGTAGAAAAAAAGAAAATTTTAGCAATAGGTTCCGATCATGCTGGATATGAATTAAAAACTTTAATTATCCATTTTTTAGAATCTCTGGGTTATAAAGTTCAAGATTATGGTGCATTTTCGAGTTTGAGTGTTGATTATCCTGATGTAGCCCACCCACTTGCTGCAGCGATAGTTAATCATACTCACGATTTTGGTATTCTTATTTGTGGAACTGGAAATGGTGTAAATATGGCAGCCAATAAACATAAAGGAATTCGTTCGGCATTGTGTTGGAATAAAGACATTGCAAAATTTGCAATCGAACACAATAATGCCAATATAATTGCTTTACCAGCAAGATTTATTGATTTTATTACTGCAAAAGAAATAATTGAAACAGCATTGTTTTCTGGTTTTGAAGCTGGAAGACACCAACTTAGGGTTGATAAAATAAATTGTTAAGTTTTTTAAAAACGACAACAATTTGAAGTATTTTTGAAAAGAATTATATTTTCAAGTAAATGTCAGATATTTATAACAAATTTATAGAAGATTCAGAGACCAAAGCCTTTGATCCCAAACATCGTAAAACGATAAAATTCAATATTTCTCGTTACGAAACCGCTGTTGTTAAAGGAATGAAACAATTTTGTAATCTCGAACTTGCCAAACAACGCGCTTCTAATTTAAAACATAAAGCTGTTAATGATCTCGACAAATATTTAGTTGAATTTGAGGCTATTTTTACTCATAGAGGTGGAAAAGTTATTTGGGCGCAAGATGATAAGGAAGCTGTAAAAGAAATTATTTCTATTTGTAGAAAATATGATGCAAAGCATATTGTGAAATCGAAATCCATGACTACCGAGGAAATTGAAATTAACCATGCTCTTGAAGAAAATAAAATTGAATCTTTAGAAACTGATTTAGGTGAATATATTGTTCAAATAGCTGGAGAGAAACCTTACCATATTGTTACTCCGGTTATGCATAAATCAAAAGAGGAAATAGCAGAACTTTTTAATCAAAAATTTGGCATTCCAAAAGAGAGCACACCCGAGCAAATTACAGGCTTTGTGCGTAAGTTATTAAGAGATAAATTTACATCTGCTGATATAGGAATTACTGGAGCAAACTTTATTGTTGCTGATACTGGCGCAATTGCTCTTACCGAAAACGAAGGTAATGGAATGATGTCTGTTTCCTTTCCAAAAGTTCAAATAGTTATTGTTGGTATTGAAAAAGTAATTCCATCAATGAAAGATTTGGATGCTTTTTGGCCACTATTAGCTGCTCATGGAACGGGACAAAATATCACTGTTTACAATTCTATTATCAGTGGTCCGCGCCAGGAAGGTGAAGTTGATGGTCCTCTTGACATGTATGTTATTTTGCTAGACAATGGCAGAACTGAATTATTAGCGCAAGAAGAACAACGTCGTGCTTTATCTTGTATTCGTTGTGGAGCTTGTTTAAATGGCTGTCCTATTTACAAAAATATAGGTGGTCATGCTTATGGAACAACTTATAGCGGACCAATTGGTTCGGTAATTACTCCACATTTGAAGGGAATGCACGATTTTAAACATTTAAGCTTTGCTTCATCACTTTGCGGAAAATGTACGGAAGTTTGTCCTGTAAAAATCAATTTACATAATTTACTTTTGTATAACAGAAGAGATTCTGTAAAAACTGGTCATGCAAAAGGAAGCGAAAAAATGGTGATGTTCTTTTACAAAAAAGCCATGCTAAATCGCTGGATGATTGATAAAAGCGGATCTGGATTAAAGAATTTTGCTGTGAAAAAATTCTTTAAAAAAGCTTGGGGGCCAAGAAGAGAAGTACCGACAATTGCCAAAAAATCGTTCAACCAACAATGGAAAGAGCAGCGCGGACTTAAGAATTAGTTGAAGAGTAATTCGTTAAATCGTCCATTTGCGGTTCTCAAATAGATTCTTTTAAAACCGTTTCAAAATTCTTAAAATATCTGTTAAATAGCCCTGGCCGAAGAGGTTAAGATGCACTAATAGAGGATATAAATTACAAATGTCAATTCGTTCTTCCCAGCCATTTTCTAATTTAAATTCACCATTGTAACTATTGTAAAATTCTTGATTAAAGCCACCAAACAGCTTTGTCATTGCAATATCCATTTCTCTATGGCCAAAATATGCGGCTGGATCGAAAATACAAGGGTTTCCATTATTATCAGCCATAAAATTTCCGCTCCACAAATCACCATGAAGTAATGAGGGCTTTTCTTTTGGAAAAATATTGTCCATTATTGAAAATAGTGAATCAAATTTTGATGTGATTGCTTTATCCACAAATTGATTGTTTCTGGCAAGTCTAAGTTGAAACTCTATACGATTTTCAATAAAAAATGAAGCCCAATCAAGTTTCCCTGTATTATATTGTTTTAGTGAACCGATGTAATTATCATGATCAAGTCCAAAATTTACATTTGTATTTTGGTGAAGTTTTGCCAGAGAAATGCCAAATATTTCCCAGAAATTCTTTGATTGTATTGAAGATTCAAGCCATTCTAATAATAAAAAAGAAAAATTTTCAGTATTACCAATGTGAATTGTATTGGGTATTTTTATTTCATTTGTTTCCCGAAGTAAATTAAGACCCCTTGCTTCTAATTCAAACATTTGGGGATATTTCGCCGTATTATTTAATTTTAAAAAGTAATTTCTTTCTTTTGTTTCAATTTTTATTGCTGTGTTTATTGAACCACCAGAAACACTTTTAAAATTCAATATTTTTGAATTCAAAAATTTGGTAATTACAGTTGTAACTTCTGTTGGTACCATACTATCTTAAAATATAGGATTTCAAACCAAAATACTGTGGTCCGGTTTTATGCAAAATGCTTTCGTAGAGGTGAAATTCAGTAACTTTTATTTTTTGAATTTCTTTATTTTTAAATAAATCAATTTGATTTTGAAATGCTTTTTTGTCTGCAATATTCTTTATCCTCCCTAAAGTTAGGTGAGGAACAAAATTCTGTCTGTCTTTTGTAAAACCTATGGTTTCTAATTGGTCGAAGATTGCTTTTACCAAATTTTCTAAATGTTCACTTTTTTCAATTCCGAGCCATATAACTCTTGGTTCGTATTTACTTCCAAAAATTCCTATATTATTGACATTCAATTCAAATGAGTTGAAATTTAATGTGATTTTATTTAGAATTTGATCAATTTCTTCAATTTTATTTTCTTGAGTTTCTCCCAAAAATTTTAGGGTTAAATGAGTAACATCTAAATTTACCCATGTGATATTATCTGATTTAAAATTTTGTTTAAAGGAGGTGTGTATATTTTTATAAGCATCGTTGGGATTGATTTTTATTGCAATAAACAGACGTTTCATGAATGATTGTTTTTACAATAGTACAAAAAAAATACTGACAGAAACGAATGAAATTTGTTGAAATAAAAAATTTCCTGTATGTTTGCATAAATAATGGGGGATTAGCTCATTTGGCTAGAGCGCTTGCCTGGCAGGCAAGAGGTAAGGGGTTCGATTCCCCTATTCTCCACCAGAAATGCTGCAGTCTAATGGCAGCATTTCTATATTAACAAACTTAAATTTTAAAATGGTTTTTAAGAAAATCTACTTTTATTTTTTCCTTTTGTTATTTTTTTCTTTTGGCGTTCAAGCTCAAAAACAAACTTCTCTTAGTTTTGGTTGCAATTTTTCTAGATTCTTTAAACCTCTTAGTAATTTAGAAATTCCTTTGTATCAATTCAATCAAGCAAATCCTGATATTGAAGAACCATATGATATGCCGGAAATATTCAATGGTTTAAGTTTGAGTTTAATGTCGGGAAATAAAGAAATTGGCTTAATCCTTTCATGGAATAACAAGCATGGAATAGCTAAAGCTGAAGGAATTGCTTCAGGATATGGAGAAACGGAGTATTCTATCAGAAAAATCAAAACAAGATTTAATGTTGTTAGTATTGGTCCATATTTTCCAATTGGAGAAAGATTGAAACTTGGTATTACTGGAGATTTAGGTTTGCTAAAATTCAAAAAGAAAATAGCACCAGAAGCGGTTTATGGTGATGCAAAATGGGAGAAATATTATGACAAAAAAGGCAATTGGTTGTTAGGTTTAACCCTAAGTCTAAATTATCAATTATATAAAGGACGTGCAATAGGATTGAATGTTCAGCCATATGCCCAAATATTATGGTTAACTACTTCGCCAACTTATTCAACTTTAACAACAGAACATAAATATTATTATAATCCCTCTAATTTCGGATTAACAGCATATTTATCCCTAAATTGGAGCAACTAAATGAGATATTTAAAAACAATTTTTATTATTTTTTTGGTTGTATTAACCTCCATTTTTTTAAATTCTTGTGATAAAAACACCAAGAATTTAAAAAAATATTATGGTGTTTGGGAGATTAAAACCTTCGATATTTATTCTCTTAATAACTCAACGGGAGAATTTGATTTATTTTCATCCTATTCCACCCAAAATGATACAGCAACTAGCTATTTTACACTTTATGATTACCTTGATAAATATAATAAGGAAAATTTAGGAACCTTTAAATTCAATTCGAATATTGTATCCTTATTATCTTTAAAATTAAACGGGAATGGCTTTTTTTGGTATGTTGATTCTGATGATGTCCTTTGTTTTTGGGATGGTGGCAACATTAATTATAAGATTGATGTAACTAGCCGAAAAAGCAATAAAATGGAATTTACGTTTATCGCTGGGAACCAAAAAGAAGTTTTTTCACTTGTCAGAGCAGATGTTTAGATTTAGATAGGTTATTATTAAAAATTACCAAAAAAAATTACAGATGAAAAAAATATGCACTTTTATTTTTATAATTGTATTAATGAAAATTTCTCATGCACAAAAAGTAGAAATTAAAAAAGAAACAAAACCAATGAATGTAGCAATTTTAATTTACGAAGGAATTTATATGCTTGATTTTACTGGCCCTTACGAGATTTTTGTTGACACATACTCAAAGGATGGAAAACCTCTGTTTAATGCCTATACAGTGGCGCCAGGCGACACAATGATAAAAGCACATTCGGGTCTAAATGTTAAAGCTGATTTTTCAATAAAAAATGCCCCGCAACCTGATATTTTTGTTATTCCTGGTGGCGACCTATCACTATTAAAGAACAATGAACCATTGAAAAAGTGGTTAATTGAAACTGCCAATAAATCACAAATCGTTGTGTCGGTATGCACAGGTGCATTTATACTATCGAGTGCCGGTTTACTAGATGGAATGGAAGCAACAACTTGGTATGGTGCTATTGATAAACTTCAAGAATTGACTCCTAAAGCAAAAGTGGTCAAAGATAAACGTATTACCGATAACGGAAAAATAATCACTACGGCAGGCGTTTCTGCTGGAATTGATGGAGCTTTATATATTGTTTCAAGGCTATTTGGAAAAGAAACTGCTACCGCAACAGCAAAATATATTGAATATAAAGGTTGGGAATAGGTAAAATTAATTTTTTATTTATTTTTATTGACTTTAATTTCAGATTATTGTAATTTTGTTTAGAATTAATCTAAATAACAATAATTATGAAAAATC
>JACAAW010000080.1 GCA_013377115.1 Bacteroidota bacterium
ATTACTGGTACGCCTTCTGTTTCCGGGCCTTTCAATTATACAGTGACTTTAACTGGTGGTTGTGGTGTGGTTACTGCTGTCGGCACAATTACAGTTAATGCTCTACCAATATTACCTATAGAATCTGTTGATTGCACACTTGGCTCTGGAAATGCAGTTATTTCTGTAACTTCTCCATTGGGTGCAAATTACACTTATTCTCTAAACGGTGGACCATTCCAAGCTGGAACGAGTTGGTCAGGGCAAGCAAATGGCAGTTATACAATCACGGTGAGAAACACAACTACAGGATGTGAAATAACTGGTGCTTCATTCAGCGTAAATTGTGGATGTGCAAATGGACCATTATTAACATTAAATTCATTAAGCGGCTCAACCTGTGTATCATCACCTATTACAATTACAGGTAATACATTTGGTGGAAGTGCCACAAATGTAACAATAACAGAAAATGGTGCTGGTACAGTTAATCCTATTACTTCAGGGACATCTCCATTTTCATTTACATATACGCCTGCGGCTGGGGATGCTGGAAATATTGTAATTATAACAGTAACCACAAACAATCCTTTGGGATCGCCTTGTGTTGCGGCAACTGCAACTTATTCACTAACAGTAAATCCTTCACCAACAATGACAAGTGCTAATGCACAAACTATTTGTAGTGGAAATGCAGTCAACATTCCATTGACCAGTTCTGTTCCTTCCACTTATTCATGGATAGCCACTGCAAATGCAAATATCACTGGTGAAAGCACAACAGCTCAAAGTACAGGAACAATTAATGACAATCTTGTCAATACAACTACAAGTGTACTAACGGTTGTTTATAATGTGACTCCAACTGCAACAACTGGCGGATGTATTGGGACGCCTCAAACAGTGAATGTTACTGTAAATCCGACACCAACAATGACAAGTTCTAATGCACAAACAATTTGTAGTGGAGCTGGAGTAAATATTCCTTTAACAAGTTCTGTGGCTTCAGGATATTCCTGGGTTGCCACTGCTAATGCAAATATCACTGGTGAAAGCACTACTGCTCAAGTTACTGGTACTATTAATGACAATCTTGTGAATACTACTGCAGTTGTTCAAACAGTTGTTTATACTGTGACTCCAACATCCACTTCTGGAGGTTGTGCGGGAAGTCCTCAAACAGTTTCTGTTACTGTGAACCCATCACCAATTATCAATATAGTTTCAAATCCTGCGAATGATACTATTTGTTCAGGTAGTTCAATTACCTTGACTGCCTCAGGAGGAACAAGCTATTTATGGAGTACAACAGCTACAACAAGTTCAATAACTGAAATCCCATTATCAAGTACAATTTACACTGTTTCCGTGGGACTTTCAGGATGTTCAAATACGGCATCTGTTTCGGTTATTGTAAATCCAACACCTATAATTTCCGTAAGCCCAAATCCTGCAACATTGTGTTCTGGAGCTTCTACCAATTTAACTGCAACTGGTGCCAATACTTATTCTTGGTCACCTGCAGCTGGTTTAAGTGCAACTGCAGGATCTGTAGTTTCGGCAAATCCAGGATTAAATTCCAGTTATACCGTTATTGGCACTTCAAATGGCTGCAGCGATACCACAATTGCAATTGTAAATGTGAACTCTGCAATCGTTGCTTTTGCTGGAAATGACACTACAATTTGTTCTGGTTCTATTGTCAATTTGCTGGCAACAGGTGGAACAGGATATGTTTGGTCTCCCGCAACAGGATTGAGTTGTACAAATTGTCAAAATCCAATTGCAACACCAACAGTAACAACAACTTATTCGGTAGTTGTTTCAAGCGGTAGTTGTGCGCCAGCCACTGCAAATATTACAATTACGGTGGATCCAGCTCCTGTCATTACAATGAGCTCAGATACAATGATTTGCCTAGGTGACAGCACCACGTTGTCTGCCTCCGGAGGACTGAATTATAGTTGGAGCCCAGCCATTGGATTAAGCTGCACCAATTGCCCGAACCCAAATGCAAGCCCAACAATTGCCACAACTTATTTTGTGACAGTTACAAATGCAACCGGTTGTTCATCAATCGATAGCGTGACTGTTGGAATTGCAACTTCAATTACTGCCAATGCAGGATTAGACACAGCAATTTGTAGTGGAAATTCTGTAAATCTTTTAGCTACAGGTGGTATTGTTTATAATTGGAGCCCTGCAAGCGGATTAAGCTGTACAAATTGTGCAAATCCTATTGCAAACCCAGTTACCACAACAATTTATACTGTTACTGTTTCTGGTGGATCATGCGGAAGTGCAACTGATGAAGTTGTGGTGACAGTTACCCCTACTCCAAACGTCAGCATTATTGGTGATACGGTAATTTGTACCGGAACATCAGCCAATTTAACTGCAAGCGGTGGAACCACTTATTTATGGAGCGATGGAAACTCAACGGCTGCAATTAATGTTAGCCCAACAATTCCAACCACTTATACCGTTACCGCAACAAATTCAGGATGTAGCAGCACTGCTTCAATTAATGTCGACATTAACAACCCTCTATTTGCGAGTGCTGGAGCGGATGTCAATATTAATATTGGAGAAACAACTCAATTACAGGCAACAGGAGGTGTCAGTTATTCGTGGAGCCCACCAACAGCATTGAGTTGTGTAAACTGTTCTAATCCAGTTGCATCGCCTCTAACTACAACAACCTACTATCTAACATCATGGAATTCATCAGGTTGTGCAAATTACGACACTTTAACTGTATTTGTGGATGCTGAGTGTGGTGAAGTATTTGTTCCATCTGCATTTTCACCAAATGGAGATAATGAAAATGATGTTTTATTTGTTAGGGGAAACTGCATTTCGGAAATGGAATTTGTAGTCTACGACAGATGGGGAGAAAAAGTATATCAATCCTCTGATAAATCAAATAGTTGGGATGGTTATTATAAAGGATCACCAATGAATGCTCAAGTTTTTGTTTATTATCTAACTGCGACCTTGTATAATGGAGAAACAGTGAAGAAACAAGGTAATATTAGTTTAATTAAATAATTCAAAATCATGAAAAATATAAAAAGAACCATAACCATCGTTTTGCTATTATTAATAGGAAACTTTATCAAAGCTCAGGACATTCATTTTTCCCAATTTTACAATTCTCCCTTAACGTTAAATCCAGCAAACACTGGTGTTTTTAATGGGGGAATGCGATTTATTGCAAATTATAAAGACCAGTGGGGAAAAGTAACCACACCATTTAAAACTTATGGATTTTCTTATGATGCAGGAATCTTCAGGCAAAAATGGACCAAAGGTTATATGGGTGCGGGAATTTCAATATTCAACGATAAAGCTGGAGACTCAAAAATGGGACTTACCCAAGTTAATCTATCAATTTCGTGTTTGAGAAAATTAAACAAATCAAATACATTAACAGCTGGAATTCAAGGCGGTTTTGCCCAGAAAAGTGTCAGTACCTCATCATTAACCTGGGATAATCAATACAATGGGCTTTATCATGATCCGAATATGCCAAATAATGAACAATCCGTGTCACCGTCATTCTTTTATCAAGATTATTCTGCCGGAATTTTGTGGAACTATTCAAAATCAGAAATATATACCACAGCAAATAATCATTTTCAATCAAATCTGGGAGTCTCGTTATTGCATATTAATAAACCAAATCAATCATTTTTGAGCCAGTCAGACAGACTTTACCAAAAATTAGTAATTCATGGTGGACTTTCTGTTGGTATAAAAAACACCAATGCTTCAATTGTTCCTAGTTTCTTAACCGTTTTTCAAGGAAAATCGAAAGAAATTTCTTTAGGAACCTTAATAAAATACAATTTGATAACTGGCTCTCATTATACGGGTTATATAAAAAATGCTGCTGTATATTTCGGAGGACATTATCGCTGGTCGGACGCAGTTGTTTTAACTGCTCAGGTTGAAGTTTCTGATTGGTTGCTTGGAATTAGTTACGATGTAAATACATCAAAACTAACTACTGCCAGTAAAGGAATGGGTGGTTTAGAAATTTCATTGCGCTATATTAACCCATTAAAAGGAAAATTTAAACCAAAATTTTAATCAAAAAAATTATTTAATTTATTGCTAAACGGAGATTATGAAATTCAAATATATTTTACTTTTCTCCGTTTGGCTTTTATCATTAAATAGTTTTTCACAGAAACTCACACGAATTAAACATTTTGGCAAGAATCCAGGCCATTTAAAAATGTTTTTGTATCAGCCAAAAAACTTAATTCCCAATGAAAAAACACCTCTTGTTGTTGTATTGCACGGTTGTTTGCAATCAGCTAGTTCGGTTGCAAAACAAAGTGGTTGGAATAAACTGGCAGATGAAAATGGGTTTATTGTTTTATACCCGCAGCAAAGGATAAAAAACAATCCTCAAAAGTGTTTCTCATGGTATCGAAAGAAAAATATTAAGAAAAATAGAGGAGAAAATTACTCTATCAAACAAATGATTGATAATGTAAAAGCAAACCATTCCATTGATACATCAAAAATTTTCATTACCGGACTTTCTGCTGGTGCCGCAATGAGTGTTGCTTTGATGGCGAACTATCCTGAAACTTTTAAAGCCGGGGCAATTTTCGCCGGGGCACCATATAGAGTTGCCAATGGGATGATTCAAGGAATGATGAGTTTGTTGGGCTGGCGAATAAAATCCCCCGAAAAATGGGGAAATATTGTCAGAAAAGCCAATCCCGATTTCAAAGGAAATTATCCGAAACTTATTATCTATCAGGGGAAAAACGATTTAATAGTCAACAAAAGAAATGGGGTTGAATTAATGAAACAATGGACTAATATAAACAATATCAGCCAAGAGCCAACAGAATGTGTTCCTTGTTTTGCAAATAACCCAGACATTGAAAGAAACACCTATAAAAACAAGGATTTTAAGGAAGTTGTCGTTTTTTACAAAATAGATAAACTTGGTCATGCACTTTTAGTTGATCCAGGAAATTGTTTTAATCAGGGTGGAAAAACTGGAACATTTGCAAAAGATAAAAACTTTCATTCAACTTATTGGACAGCAATAGATTTTGGCCTTCTACCCTCACCTCTTATTTATGGGAAGAAGACCGTTGAAAAACTTGAAAAAAATCTTGAATTCTCTGTTCCATTCACCAATAAATCCAAATACGAATGGTCATTTCCAAAAGATTGTAAAACCATAAGTAAAAGTGACAGTAATACCATAACAATCAATTGGGGAGAATCAAATGGAACCATAAATGTTATTGAAACAGATTCAAATTTTTGCAAAAAGAACTATTCGACATTGAATGTGAAAATAAAAAAGTAGGCTTTAAAATAATTCGAATCATTTAACGTTAAAAAAGAAAACAAATAAAAAAATGAAAACACTAAAATTTGGGATTTCAATTGCACTTTTTTCAGGACTTCTAATTTTTTCTTCCTGCGAAAAGAATGATAAAGCAACAAATATAAGCAGCGCGGGAGGCACAAAAAGTCATAATACAGGAAGAAATTGCATGGAATGTCATAAATCAGGTGGCGAAGGTGAAGGCAGTTTTCAAGTGGCCGGAACCGCATACGATAGCACCAAAACTGCGACCTATACCAATGTAATTGTAAAATTATTCACCCAACCTGGTGGCACTGGAACATTGAGAGCTACCATAAATGGTGATGCAAAAGGAAATTTCTTCACTACAGAAACTATTGATTTTTCTGGCGGAGTCTATCCTGCAGTTTATGGAAATTCTGGAAATGTGAAATATATGGGCTCTACTATTTCTGATGGGGCTTGTAATGCTTGCCATGGAAGTTCAACCGGAAAAATCTGGACTAAATAATTTCACTTCAGGAAATTAAGCTTTAAAGAATAAAGTATTCATCTTAATTATTTAATTTAATTCGCTAATTTTGCAGCGTTTTAAATAAAAAGCCATGACCCTCTTAAACATTTTTACTTCCAGCAGTGATTTATTCACATGGGTAATTCTCCCTTTACTAATTTTTTTATCACGAATTTGTGATCAAACAATTGGCACTTTACGACTAATATTCGTTTCTAAGGGATTCAAGTTTCTTGCGCCAGTTCTGGGTTTTTTCGAAGTAATCATTTGGTTGCTTGCCGTGAGCCAGATAATGAAACATTTGGACAATTTGCTTTGTTATATCGCTTATGGTGGCGGTTTCGCAATGGGGAATTATATTGGAATGTACATTGAAGAAAAAATGTCCCTTGGAATTGTAATTATCAGAATTATTGCAAAAGAAAAATCTCAGGAACTAACCGAAAAACTTCGTGAAAATGGTTATGGTTTAACCGTTTTAAATGCAGAAGGAATCAAGAGCGATGTAAAAGTAATTTTCTCAATTTTCGACAGAAAAGATACCAGAAGCGTTGTGAAAATAATAAAAGAAGTGAGTCCTCACACTTTCTATTCAATTGAAGATGTTAAAAGTGTAAATGAAGGATTTTTCAGAAAAAGGAATCACGGATTGTTAGACGCCATCACATTGTCGGCCAAGAAGTCGAAATGATTTTCTTTTTTCCTCTTTTTTAATGTCATAATGGTTATTTCTGGAGGCATTCCAATTCTTCCAGGCATTCCAATAAAACCAAACCCTGTATTGACATATAAATACTGATTTCCAGATTGATACATTCCACGCCAGTGCTTTAAAAAATATTGAGCAGGGCTCCATTTCCAGTCTTTAATTCCTAATCCAAACTGAAACCCGTGGGTATGTCCGGAAAATGTAATTGCAACATCCTTATGGTGAGGTAAAACTAATGACTCCCAATGGCTTGGATCATGAGAAAGCAATAATTTTACAGGAATATTTTTTGAACCTTTAACCGCTTTATTCAAATTTCCATATTTAGGAAAACGCCGTTTTTTACTCCAGTTTTCAACTCCAATTATTGCTATTTTTTCTTCATTCTTCTCAATAATTTCGCATTCATTGAGCAATAACTTCCATCCAATTTCATGAAAAAACTCTTTTATTGAATTTAAATTATCTTCTTTTGCTTTCGGATTTTCCCATTCTGCATAATCGCCATAATCATGGTTTCCCAATACGGCAAAAACCCCGTAAGGTGCTTGAATTTTTGCCAGAATGGACTTTATTTCATTGGCTTCAGAAGTACGGTAAGTTACCAAATCTCCAGTAAAGAATACGATATCAGGATTTTCATTCATTAAAAGATCAACTCCAATTTCAACCGCCTTTTTATTGACTAAATTCCCAGCATGAATATCAGAAATATGAGCAATTTTTATATTTAAAAAAGATTCAGGTAAATTTGGCAGGTAAACTTTTTGCCTTTTTATTCGATATTTATAACCTCCAGAAATAACTTTGGTTGCATTTAAATATGCCTCGTTAATTCTTTTATATTGCTTTGTATTTTTGACATAGGCTGAAAGCTGTTTATTTGAAATCGCCTGCTGGAGTTCCTTATTAATAACCTTTATTCTACCTTCGCCTTTTGCCATTATTAATCTCTTACTAATTTGGAAAATATAAAATTAGTAAAAATTAATGAATTGATTAAAACAATCTAACTCCTAAATTAAGTGTATAATAAGTATTTTTAGAAGAAAAGTTTATTTCTTTTGCATTCATTAAATAATTGAGGGCATCGAAAACAAAACCAATGTAAAAACGATTTCCGTTATAACCAGTTGAAAGTTTAAAATTCAACAAACCAAACATCGAAGTGGTAGTAATTGAACTCGAATCAGCCTGAAATCCACGAAGTTGCGTTCCTATTCCAGAAAACAGCATTGGATTGATAAATATCTTTTTTTGAATAATAAAATTATAAGTAAACCCAGCCGAAACTACAAATGATAAAAATTCAACTTTAGACAAACCTTTCAAATTTCCATAAGAGGAATTTTGCGAAGGAGGGATAATACAAGAATCACCTTTCACTCCTATATATGATAAATCGCCCAATAACATAAATGATGAAGCACTTTTTTGTTGCTGCTCGGTGTAGTTAAATGACGATTTTAATGAATATTTTTTACCATTTAAAAGATAACATGCCTGCAAACCTATGGCATCATATTCCAAATCGGCCCTATGCGGATTTGGCAAGGAATCTGACCAACCTTGGTAAATATCTTGGGGATTACTGATATAAAAGCCTTTATAAGTTTTAAAACCCGCGTTGAAAAAGAATTTTCGTTTATAAATACTCATTTGAATGTCGGTGTATTTGGTTGAACCACGCTTTATCATTAAACTATCCGACTTTGGAATTTTGAAAGAGATGGAAATACTAATAAATTTATAAGAAAAGCCAAAACCAAAAGAAGAATTTACATTTGGCAAATAATTCACTGTCCTGCTTGTAGAATCAGGCACAGCCGACATTAAAGAAAAAGATAGGGTTTTTGAAGACAAGTCCCCCTTCAATGTAAGTTTGTGATCGAATTGCTTCACGTATGATGAATCAAACCCTTCAGCAAAAAGCCTCGAAGTCATAATTAAGAATAAAACAAGGATTTTGAATCTCACCATTTATTTTTTTTCAAAAATACTATTTATCTTTTCCAATGTCATGACATTTTTTGAAGTAAAAACGTTGCACAGTATAAAAAATTACGAAATTATTTTTTTTAAGAAAATTTATTATCTTAGCAAAGAATTACAAATCAAATCATTATTTCAATAATACAACAGAAATAAGACGAAATTAAAAATCAAAAATTATGAAAAAATTCTACCCCCTACTTTTAATCCTTTTTATTATTAACACTTCAAGTTTTGCGCAAATAACTGTTACTGGAGCAGATCTTCCTCAAGCCGGAAAAATTTATTTAGTTGGGAACGATACCATTGGTAATATCAATATTGGAACTGCAAACACCTCAGCGCAAACATGGAATTTCAATTCTTTGGTAAATAATTATCCAAAAATAGCTTCCTATTCGTCAGTTTTACCTTACCATCAATTCGGCCCCAACTTTCCTGATGCGAATTTATTTACCTATGGTCCAGCGTTTATGTTTAGTTCTTTTATTGGTGCTGGTCCATTTGATATAACTAAATGGGGATATATGTATTGGAAAACCGCTTCTGATGGTTTCAAAATTATCGGTTTCAGAACAGATTATGGAATGGGACAAACGAACGTTTCTCAAAATCCACAAGAATTATTAATGGGAACACCATCCACCCTGAATAGCGTTTATAATAATAGTCCAAGATGGGTAATCAATTTAAATGGAAACAATACGAATCCTGACACATCTTACATTATAAACCTCAAAAAAACAATGACTTGTGATGCATGGGGAACTTTAAATACAATATATGGAAGCAACCAAGTTATCAGAGTTCACGAATACTCAACCAGAATTGATAGCATCAACTATATTATTAGCGGAATTACTATTCCGGTCATGCAAATAAAAGACACCATTAACAATTACCATTTCTGGGCAAATGGTATTGGTTATCCTTTAGCAATAGTGCATTGCGATAAAAACAATATCGTAAAGGATGTTGAGTTTTTAACCAATATATATAATAGTAATCAAATTACTGGAACCGTTTATAAAACGGATGGCACAACAAAAATCACTTCAGGAAAAGCAAATCTAATTGCAAAAACGCCGATTGATGCATTATTTGGCATTCCAGAAAGTGTAAATATTGACAATAACGGACATTTTCAATTTGCAAATGTGGCATCTCCAGGAAATTTCCTTGTTTTAGCAGACCCAAACCCAGTTATTTATCCATACAATACACCAACTTATTATGGTGATTCTATCTATTGGCAAAATGCTGAAGTATTAAATACTACCTCTGATACCATGATTAGCATTAATACACAAAATGATTCACTTTTAGCCATTCTTTCAGGAAATAATGAAATATCAGGAACTATTTATACCGACACCAGCTTAACTCAAAAACTAGCAAATAATGGCCCTGGAAGAGGAGTAAAAATTACCTTAGAACAAAATCCTGGAAAATCGTGTTATCGCCATACCACAACTGATCCTAATGGCCATTATAGTTTCGCAAATGTACCTCAGGAAAATTACAAAATTCATGTTGAAATTCCTGGTCTCGCAATGAATTCTACCTATGCTTTAGATTTAATTGGAATTGATTCCACCTGCTTAAATCAAGATTTCATTTATGATTCGAATTTTGTTTATACTTTTTATGGGCATGCTGCAATCAACGAATCGGATAAAGCGAATTACGATGTCAACGTTTTTCCAAATCCAGCCAATGAAAGTATCAATTTTATTGTAAATCCAATAAATTCTAAAAATGCCTCAAAATTGAATATTATTATTTATGATATTACTGGTAGAAAAATAGAAGAAAAAGAGGGAAATTGTTTTGAAAAGAATATTATTTCACTAAAAAATCTCCAAAATGGATTTTATTTTTACGAAATAAATACAACGGAACAAAGGTTAACAGTAGGAATTTTTATTAAAAATTAAAATTTAAAACTTTTTTTTATTTTTCGTGCAACCATTTTTTTTTTATGATTGTCTTAAAAACAGAAACGGAAATTTAAATAAAATGCATGAAAAAAAATTACCTTCGAATTAGCTAAAAATCGAAATTAAAAAAGAAAAATAATAATAAACAACTAAAAAACCAAAACTATGAAAAGGACAGAATTTTTTAAAATCGGAATTATTGCTGTATTAGCATTAGGAGTTCTTTACACTTCATGTAAAAAAGACAATCCAGAACCAACTCCAACTACAAACAACTACAAATCAGCTACTGACAATTCAACTGCTGAAGGCATCTTCAATCGTTCGTACGATCAAGTTGATAAAGGTGCAAAAGCAACTTATTATAAAGGTACTGATACAACTACTTGCCCAACAATGACAGTAACTGGGACTAGTTGGCCAAAAACTTTCACATTGGATTATGGAACTGGATGTACTTGCCAAGATGGTTATATCAGAAGCGGAAAAATTGTGTCAACAATTGATGCACCATATTTTGATTCATTGTGTACAATTACGACTACTTTCCAAAACTACAAAGAAAAATTTGGAACCACTGGAACTGAATACTCAGTAACAGGAACTCAAGTAATTGAAAACCTAGGACATACAAATTTAGGCCATCCAATCTTCTCTGTAAATGTAACCAATGCAAGTGTTTCTTCTGTAAACGGAACAATTTCTTGGACTTCAACAAGAACAAACGAATGGACTTCAGGATATAGCTCATACATGAACCCATTTGATGATGTTTACTTAGTAACAGGTTCTTCTTCAGGAATTGACGGAAACGGAGCCCCATTTAGTGTTAACATTACATCACCTTTACAATGGCAGTATTGTACTACACTTTACAGATGGCTGGTAGTTGGTGGTTCTTTAGAAGTTATCAACCCAGGATATCCAACCATTTATGTTGATTATGGCACAGGTACATGCGATGCAAATGCCACAGTTACCGTAAACGGACAAGTTTATCAAATATACATGTAATTAATTTTTTCAAAAAAGAAAGCCTGATAATTTTCATTATCAGGCTTTCTTTTTATATACCAATTTGATCTTTTAGAGACTGATTTGGAACAATCCCATTCATATCCTCTGAATAAATTGGTTTCAATCTATCAACAAAGTACATATCCAATTCACCTTTGTTTTTGGCTGGAATTTTTCCACGATGAGTACAATCAAAATAATTTTTTATACTTTCATAAGTATGTGAAGAAATATTCAATCTTCCAGGTTCAGAATTGGTTTCTAATCTACTTGCAATATTTACTGTATCGCCCCAAATATCATAAGCAAACTTCTTTTTCCCAACAATTCCAGCAATTATTTGGCCTGTATGAATTCCCATTCTGAGTTCCCATTTAAATCCCAATCTTTCAAACAAATCATCATTGTTTATCTCAATGAATTTTTGAAATTCGAATCCAGCCAAAATTACTTTCACGGGATTGTAAACATCAGCAATTGGAATTCCTCCTGCGCACATGTATGCATCCCCAATCGTTTTTATCTTTTCAACTTGGTACTTTTCGGTAATTTCATCGAATTTAATAAAACACTTATTTAATTCTTTCACCAAGGTTTCTGGGGCAATATTCTCAGTAATTCTTGTAAAGCCTTTAAAATCACTAAACATTACAGAAACCAATTCATAATGTTTTACGGTGGCAATACCTTTGGTTTTAAGTTCTTCAGCTGTTTCAAATGGCAAAATATTCAAAAGCAGGTCATCAGATTTCTTCTTTTGGTTTTCAATTTCCTCTTTTTGAGCTTCTAGCTGGTCATTGACTAAAATTTTATTTTTATAGGCTCTGAAAACCACCATCATTAATGTCAGAATTAAGATAATACCTGCAGAGAATGAATACAATAAAATCCTGTTCCTATTAAGTTTTAAACTTTGAATGTCTTTCTCTTTGGTTAAAACCCCAATTTCTTCAATGCGCTGGTCGGTATCGTATTTGGTTTGCATATCAGACATTTGCACCATACTTTCTTCATTATAAATACTGTCTTTGGTATCAGAAAAAAGCATCGAAAACTTATAAGCGTTTTTGTAATCGTTTGTTAATCTGTACAATTCGGCCAAATTGAAATAAGTTATTTTCATTAACTCTTTGTCATTCAGATTCTTCGCCAACTTTAATGCTTCTTCAAAATCTTTTTTTGCCTCTTTATAATCCTTTTTTCTGAGCAATAATTCACCAAAACCATTTAAAGTGCTTGAAATTCCACGAGAGTCATCAATATCAGAATAAACTCTATTTGCTTTTGTATAAAATTCCTTTGCTTTTGTGTTGTTATTCTGCGCTTTATAAACATCAGCCATATTGCATAAAGCACCGGCAATTCCAGTACTAAAATCAGATTCTTCGGAAAATAACAAAGCTTGTTGAAAATTTATCATTGCTTTATTGAAATTTTTTTGAGCTGAATAAATCATTCCAATATTATTAAAAGAAGTGGCAATTCCTTGCTTATCATTTAATTCCGTTCTTATTGACAATGATTTATAATAATATTCCAGAGCTTTGGGATAGTTTTTTTGTTCATCATAAATAATTCCAATATTTCCAAGCACATAAGACATTCCTTCCTTATCACGCATCATCTCTCTAATTTTCAGAGATTTGAAATAATTGGATAAGGCTTTTGCGTAATAACCTTGTTGATAATACAAAATTCCAATATTACCAAAAGTAATGGCAGCACGCTTTGGATCAGGATTTTCTATGGAAACTTTAAGTGCTTGATAATAAAAATCTAAGGCTTCAGGAAATTTCCCTTGTGTCTGATAAACATATCCAATATTGCTAAGCTCATTCGAAATTGAATTGCTTTTATGAAGTCCTTTGTATTTCTTTAGTGATAATTCATAAAACTCCAAGGCTTTTTCATATTCACCTTCATGGTTATAAACGACACCAATAGCATTTAAAGACTTTGCCATTCCTTCCTCAAAACCACAATCTTTTGAAAGCACCAATGCTTTTTCACCAAAATTCAATGCGGTTTCGGGTGAAACAGTTCTGTATTCCCAAGTTAATTCGACCATCACATTAACTTTTTGGGTATCACTTTTCGAACTGGTCAAAACCTTTTGTAAACTATCAATTACATTTTGGGCTGAAACAATTTCTGCTTGAAAAATCACGAACACCAATAAAAACGCAGCAAATACCTTTTTCATCCAATAAAATAATTTGTAACAAACTTAAGCAAAATGTCCAAGAATACAAAAGTTTAAAAAAAAATTATGGTTGTGGTAAAAGATTTTGAAACTTTTGTAGTCTCAATTTTAAATTTTGTATGTTTGCAAAATTAATTACAAACAATAAAAAATAAGAAATTATGGAAGAAATTATGACTGATAGCACACTTTCTGCTAAAGCCATTGAGCTTATCCAACTTGAAGACAAATACGGTGCTCACAACTACCACCCACTGCCTGTTGTTCTTGCCAAAGGCGAAGGTGTATTTGTATGGGATGTTGATGGAAAAAGATATTTCGATTTCCTTTCAGCTTATTCAGCTGTAAATCAAGGACATTGCCATCCTAAAATTGTAAATGCAATGGTTGAACAAGCAAAAACACTAACCCTCACTTCTAGAGCATTTTACAACGATAGTTTGGGTTCTTACGAAAAATTTATTACTGAATTTTTCGGTTTCGATAAAGTTTTACCAATGAATTCTGGTGCCGAAGCTGACGAAACTGCCTTAAAATTATGTCGTAAATGGGCTTATACCAAAAAAGGTATCGCTGAAAATCAAGCGAAAATAATTGTTTGTAATGGAAACTTCCACGGAAGAACAATTTCTATCATCTCAATGTCGGATGATCCAGATTCTTATGGTGGTTTTGGTCCTTTCACTCCTGGATTTATTAAAATACCATATAATGATTTAGCTGCTTTAGAAAATGCATTACAAGATCCAAACGTTGCTGGATTCCTAGTTGAACCGATTCAAGGTGAGGCTGGTGTTTTTGTTCCAGATAGCGGTTATTTGAAAAAAGCATCCGAATTATGTAAAGCAAAAAATGTTTTATTTATTGCTGACGAGGTTCAAACTGGAATAGCACGTACTGGTAAATTATTAGCTTGCGATCACGAAAACGTTAAACCTGATGTTTTAATTTTAGGAAAAGCACTTTCTGGTGGAACAATGCCAATTTCTGCTGTTTTAGCAAATGATGAAATCATGCTTTGCATTAAACCAGGTGAACATGGATCTACTTTTGGTGGAAGTCCGCTTGCTGCTAAAGTTGCTGTTGCTGCATTAACTGTTATCAAAGATGAAAACCTTGCCGACAGAGCAGAAAAAATGGGACAACTTTTCAGAGACGAGCTTGCAAAAATTGATTCGGATATGATTGAATTAATTAGAGGAAAAGGTTTATTAAATGCCATCGTTATCAAACCAAAAAATGGAAAAGAAGCTTGGGATGTATGTTTGAAAATGAGAGACAATGGTTTATTAGCAAAACCAACTCACGGACATATTATTCGTTTTGCACCACCACTTGTAATTAACGAACAACAAATTATGGAAGCTGTTGAAATAATAAAAAAATCTATTTTATCTTTTAACTAATTTTCAAAACCAAAAGGCAAACCTAACAGGATTTATAAATCCTGTTAGGTTTTTTTATTTCCTTCTTATGCTGACATGGCTAGTAAATATGCGGTAATTCCATAATAAGTCCCAATACTACCTAAAACAATCATTAAAATCATAAATACCTTTTTCATTTTTGCCATTTGCAAAACCAATGAAATTGCACCAACGACCAAACTTATTTGCAAAAATAAAGTGGATAAATCAAAAACATCGCCCGAACTACCAAGAATATTTGCTTTGTTTTCCCATTCTTTGGCTCCAATAATTTCACCAAGTTTTCCATCTTTATCTTGAATCCAATTTTCTTTACCAATTTTTGCAGAACCTTCCATTATTTCTTTCTTTTCCTTTTTATAACGTTTAAGGTCTTTTCCCAGTCCTTTTTGGTATGCATCTAAGGAATCAGTCTTACTACTATTAATCATATTCGAACTTAGGAGTAACTGAATCAAATCCTTTTGGTTTTCTACCAGGGATTGCTTGATAGTTTTAGATTGATACCATTGGTAAGCACTTGCAGATTCGTTTTTTGCCATAATTTCATCATCGCCATATTTGCCTGCACCTAAATCCATGACAGCCAATATTGCTGCAAAAACTGCTAATAATAAACCACAAAGCAATTCAAATCTGTTGGCATTTCTTTCGCTTTTTTCAATTGATTCTGACATAATAATTTTGTTTTGTTAGTTTTCGTTTTTTTTGCAAAGATAAAAAATAGACTTTTTCAATATCGAAAAGACTGCATTTTTCAACAAAATTAACTAATAAAAAGAAATTGGATGTTAATTAAAAATGCGTTATCAACCTCAAATTCAATTGCCTGGAAGTTAAATAATTGGGCACTGCATATTGACGATTGGTGACGTCTTTGATCCATATATAAGAAACGGTATTATTGGTTTGAAGCAAATTAAATACTTCTAAACTTAACCAAATGGATTTTAAATAATGGAAAGGATTGCTTTGTTGCAATTTTTTTTCTTCACTTTTCAACATATAGGAAAAACCAATATCAACTCTTCTATATGCTGGAATTCTCAAAATATCTTTATAACGATCATATCCCGGAGGTCCGAAGGGCAATCCAGAACCAAAAACCAAATTTAAATGCATTTTGAATGAAGGAAGTTTTGGTAAATAATCCTGGAAAAACAAACTAAAAGTTACTCGTTGATCAGTTGGCCGAGGAATATAACCGGGTTCATGCCGGATGCTATCTGTTGCAATATTATCAAAAGTATAACCTGGAATAATTTGTTCACCGCTTTTATTAAAATAATCATAATAAAAATCATCTTTAATATCTTCCTGTGTTTGCATAATGGATAAACTTGCCCAAGATTCTATTCCATTCACAAATTCACCGTTCACTTTCATATCAATTCCGGTGGCATATCCTTTTGCATTGTTTTTGGCATAATAACGAATTCTAACGTTATCAATTTCATAAGGGACCAAATTGTCCATGTATTTATAGTAAACCTCAGCAATGTATTTAAAAGGACGACCCCAAGCTTTAAAACTCCAGTCGCTACCCAAAACAAAATGAATGGTCTCTTGTGCTTTTAAGTCACGATTCAAATTTCCATTTAAATCTCTAAGTTCTCTATAAAATGGTGGCTGATAATAATATCCCGTTGAAAATCTAAACAAAACATCTTTTGTTAAATTTGGCCTATAAGCAATTGTAGCTCTAGGACTTAGTAATAATTGTTTATTTACATCCCAATAATTTGCTCTAATGCCAGTTCTGATCGAAAATCCTGAACTATCTCCGTCTAAAGTCCAAACATTTTGCAAATAACCACTGTATCTATTTGATTCTAAAGAATTAACGCTTTTTACAACTTCTTGTAAAATCAAGTCACCACTTGGGTTGTAAGGCAAGGTATATCCCGCAGAATCAGTCATTTGCCATTCGCTCATTTTATCACTTATACTTTCGTGCTGATATTTCGCGCCCCAGGAAATGAAACTTTTTTTCACGCTTTTTGTTCCTTTATGTTCAGCAGAATAAACCAAAGCATCAAGGTAGTTTCTGGCATGATTTAAAAAGGTACCAACCCCCATATTAAAAGCAACCTGCCCAAATTGGTCATTTCCCATGTCATTTTCAAGCTGGTCGAGCCAATATTGACCTTGAATATCATAGGTTTCACTTTCTAATGATCTAAATGCTGAAGCAATAAATTTTAAATTGGTTTTGATATTTGGAGCATAATTGGCAGAAAATGCGCCCATATAGGTGTCGAATTTATCAACTTCCTGACCATCGAAATAAATGGTTAAGCGCAAAGCTTCATTTAAAGTTCCAAAATCAGTTTCACGGGTTTGAGGAACCATCAAATATTTGTTTCGGGCATAATTTCCCAAAAAGCTTACAGTAAATTTTTCTGAAAAATCATAGGAAAATAATCCCTGAATATCGGTAAAAGAAGGTTTGTAATCTCCTTTTGTTTCTAAACTTTTCAGCAAATATTGATTTGATTTTTGACGAACCCCGATCAGAAAAGTCAAAGGCATTTTTTTTGCGACACCTTCCAAATGACCAGAAACGCCAAGGAGACTTCCTGAAATAGAGCCAGCAAATTCTTTCGGTTTCCGATACTGAATATCCAAAACAGAAGACATTTTATCTCCGTATTTTGCCTCAAAACCACCTGCAGAAAATGAAATTCCAGAAACCAAATCGGAATTCAAAAAACTCAAACCTTCCTGTTCTCCAGAACGCACTAAAAACGGCCTATAAATCTCAATATCATTAACATAAACCAAATTCTCATCAT
>JACAAW010000081.1 GCA_013377115.1 Bacteroidota bacterium
TATTTGAATCCCAGCATTAGCGAATTAAACTCGACGGTCGTTACGGGAACACGCACCGAAAAAGATATTAATGATGTTCCTGCAAGCATTGAAATCATTAAAAAAACTGAAATTCAAAACACTCCTTTCGTGACTACTGATGATATTCTTTCGAGCATTCCAGGTTTGAACATTGATAGAACTTTTGGCCTGACCAATAAATCTGGAAATGTAACGATGCGAGGTTTAAACAGAAATGTTCAGAGTTTAATTTTGGTTGATGGAATTCCATACTCCTTAATTGATGGTTCTGCTTCTTCCTGGAATCGAATCAATCCCAATACCATTGATAAAATTGAAGTTTTAAAAGGACCAGGTTCCAATCTTTATGGAAGTAATGCGATGGGAGGCGTTATTAATATCATCACAAAAAACCCTATTAAACCTTTTGAGGCAAGCGCTTCAGCGTTTTACGGAACATACAACACATTTGGAGGCGGTGTGAATGTTGGCGGGAAATCAAAAAAGAAATTCTACTGGAATTCCAATTTCTTCTATCGTAAAAGTGATGGGTATTATTTGGTCCAAGATAGTTTACGAGATTCTACTGTTATCAAAGCATATCTGGCAGAATACAACGGCAATATTAAACTTGGTTATCAATTCAATGAAAATAGTTTTGCTGAAATTGAGTACTCGCATTCTTATGATAATCGAAACGCCGGTTCTAGGGTTTTTGAAGAAGATGGTTCCTACAATAAATACATTTCCGATTTTGCAAGGACTCGTTATAAAACAAAAATATCAGATATTACTATTGATATCAATCTGTTTTTCAAAAACGAAAACTATTATAAACAAAGCGAAGGCGTAAAAAAGAAAACCGGATTGTATACCTTTTACAATACAGAAACTTATAGTCAAGATGGCGGAATATGGCTTTCTGCAACCAAACCAATTAAAGATAAAAATTTTATCACGCTTGGAATTGATGCAAAAAATGGCAAATTAAATTCATCCGATATTTACAGAACCTCTACTGATACCATTTTCTATAAAGGTAATATGAACTATTACGGAATATTTTTACAGGATGAAGCCAATTTATTTAAAAAGAAATTGAATATAGTTGCCGGCATTCGTATCGACATGGTTCAATTTTTAAATGGTGATTTCGGAATTAATTCGCCAACTTTGGTAAGTAGTTTTATGACGGCTTATGAATCCCCATATTCAGACGTAACGTGGAAAGATATTAGTCCAAGACTTGGAATAAAATACATTTTCTCCGAAAGTGAAAACGTTTACGTTTCCTATTCTAGAGGTTTTCGTGCATCAACATTGAGTGATTTATGTCGCTCGGGCGATGTTGAGAAAGGATTTAAAATTGCCAATCCAAATTTGAAACCCGAAACATTAAATAATATTGAAATTGGAAACACCTTTGATTTCAAGCAGAAGCTAACGATAAATACCGCTTTGTATTATTCAATAGGTAATCAGTTTCAATATTTTGTAAGCAATGGCGATTCGATGTATACCACAGGAACCACAATGAAACCAGTAATTAAGAGAGAGAATATCAATAAAGTAGAAATCTACGGCTTGGAATTATCAGTACATTTGAAAGCTACCAAAACTATAAATTTAAATCTGGCCTATACTTACAATCATTCTACAATCAAAGATTTCGGTTTAATGGAAACCTACAATAAAGATTTGAATGGAAAATTTTTGATTGATGTTCCAAATAACATGCTATATGCTGGAATTACCTGGCATAATAAAATTGCCAACCTCAGTGTAGATTATAAATTTAAAGATAAGCAATGGATTGATGATCAAAATACATATCAATTACCAACACGAAACTATGTCAATCTAAAAGTATTCAAAAGATTTAATGACCATATCCAATGTTCATTTACCGTGTTAAACTTATTGAATAAAGTATTTATTGATGCCAAAGGATTGCTTTCACCGGGCAGATATTATAATCTTGAATTAACTGTAGGGTTATAACACTCCCTTTTTGCAAGACGGAGTTTTAAAATTTATCCAGAATTCTAATTTCGCTGATACTTTTTACTGCTCTATCAGAAAAATAATCAGAAGCAGGAAAAATTGAAAAAGCACCATTTTCTTTATCAGAAATTCTATCAATTAATAATACTTCCATAAAATCATTTCGATTGAACAATTCACTATAAGTAAAAACTGCACGATATCCATCTTTTCCAACAATCACAACAATAGAATTTTTAATATTATTTTTATTCACCTCGGCATATTTTTCGAGTACATTTTTCAATTGAACCCCTTTAAAATCTTTGATACCATGCAGACCTCGCCCTCTTCCATAAAAAATGGTAGAATAATCGCTTTTGGGAAGCTCCTGGGGATATTTTATTATAGAATCAACAGCTTTATCATTTTTCATTATTACAATATCTTTTGAATAGGTTTCTTCCATTTCTTTGTTTGCAATAATTGAACAAGAATAGGATTTAATAGTGATTTTTGTTGGATTTGAAATATTTCTTTCTGCGTATAAATCCGTTGCAACAACCACTTTGTTTTCCGTTGGTAATGGCCACAATTTTTTAGTTTTCGTAGGAACAATCCTTGCAACTTGAGTTGCAATAAAAATTTTGTGCCGATTCACTGGATAAAAAATTTCCCCCCAACTGAAAACGACTTTTTCTCCTTTTGAATTTTCTATTTCAACATATAAATCAATTATTGGATTGAACTCTTTTGCATTTTTTTTATTTAAAACCACATTATTTAAAATATCATAAAGAGAATAACCATCATATCTATATGCACCTCTAAATGAAGCATTGTTATTCACATCTAAATAACCTTCCTTAACCATTTCTGATCTTAAAATAAATTTAGAAAAATCAACCACTCCCGGGTTTGAAACTTCCCCAGATATTTCAATTTGAGGGATTAAAAATAGATGAGTACTGTCGTCATCATAAAAATCATTTGTGGAATTTTGGGCTACAATGATTTGAGATAAAAACAAAAAACAAAACAAAAAAATATTTTTTTTCATATTCTTCAATTAATTTGAAATATTTATTAATATTGCACTCGATATGCAACTATATACATATCGCAAATGTATTTATTTTTACATTAATACAATAAACAAAATGAAAAAAAATATATATCTATTGGGTTTGATATTCTTTTTAGGAGTTTTTTTTATTGGGTGCAAAAAAGACCCTGAAAAAATACCACCTACCATTAGTTTTAAAACCGGTAGTTTTACGCCAAACAGTGCAATAGTTGAAATTGGGGGTCAACTTTTTTTTGGAATTCAGGCGGCTGGAAATACCGCTGAAATAACCAATTTTACAATAAAAAAGGTTTTAGAAAACGGGACGGCCATCACTGTTATGGACACAGCCTTGTATTCAATGAATCTTGATTTAAACAAAATCTTTTATCAAAATGTTGAGAATAAAGTAACTTGGGTTTTTTCGGTAATGGATAGAGATCGTTTAACAGCGGAAATATCTCTTGTCGTTTACAAAGATCCAAATTCTTCTTTTGGTGGTATTTATTATTTTCCTTCTGTTATTTTGGGATATCAAAACAACGCCACTTACGGACATTTTGCAAATCCAAATACTGGTAATGTTTATTTTGCAGATTCAGCAACAGCAAATCAAAACAAAATTGATTTTTTATGCTATTATATATTGAGTGATGGCTTGCCTTCACCATGCCTTTCTTCTCCTGGAGAAATTGACAATTTCAGTACTGAAGCTCAAACCTATTATCCATATTTGACCAGCTGGACTACAAAAAATTACACCCTATGGGATATCAGCGTAGACAATACTCCAATTTCAACAACCTCATTTGACAATGCCCAAAATGATAGTTTATTAATAGTATCTTATCATGATGTATGGGGCAAAAAGAAATTTAAGTGGGCCACAACAGGAAAAATCATTCCATTTATTACCGCAGCTGGAAAGAAAGGTTTAGTAAAAGTAAAAAGTGCAGATTTAGTGGATAATGGAAAAATTGAACTCGCAATAAAAATTCAACAATAATTTAATAATTTAAAAATTTAAAACAAATTTTATGAAAAAAACATTACTTAGTTTAGTAGCATTAATTTGGGCATGTAATATGACATTTGCTCAAGACACAATTGTAGCTTGGACATTTCCGTCAACTTCAGCTGACTCTTTGGTTGATGTGAGCATTGGAATTAACACAGCCAGATATATCAGTAATCAATATGGAACCTGGGGATCTGCTTCCTATCACGCCATTCTAATTGATTATACTACTAATGGTTCATTAGGATCACCTGATAAATGTGGGAAATCAGTAGGTTGGAATGATGGCGCAGATTCTGCTTATTATATGGTGAAATTTAAAACTACTGGTTATGGAAGTATGAAACTTTATTCAAAACAACAATCAGGAGGTTCAAATCCTGGTCCAAGAGATTTTAAAGCTCAATATAAATTACCAGGAACAACAACTTGGGTTGATATTGTTGGAGGAACAATCCTTTGTGCTAATGATTGGACAACTGGAGTTCTCAATGGTGTTGATCTTCCTGCTGCATGCGATAATCAGTCAAGTCAAATTTCAATCAGATGGCTACAAACATCAAATTTTGATATTAATGGAGGTACTCTTTTAGCTACTGGAATAAACAAAATTGATGATATTATTGTAACTGGAGTTGCCAATACTGCAATTGAAGAATCTCAAGAAAATATTGGGTTTACTTATTATCCAAATCCAAATGCTGATGGAAACTTGTTTATTGAAAGCACTAAAACAATGAACGAAATAAAAATATTTAATATTGAAGGACAAGTTGTTCTTTCTCAAAAATGCAACGATTTGAACCAATCTATCGATTTAAATTCATTAAATTCAGGAATGTACTTTATTCAAGCAATATTTAATGACAATTCATCTGTTATTCCTCAAAAATTAATAGTACAATAATTAGCAAAATTCACCTTAACAAACCGAGTATTAAATATTTAATGCTCGGTTTGTTTATTATTATTTCAAACAAATCCGAATGTTCAGATTTCTTTCAATATTAGTTGTTTTAATTCCGATGTTTTGCATTGGTCAAACTGTACCAAATGGGAAAATACAGGGTGAAATAATAAATTCAACAACAAAAGAACCTCTGAGCAATGTAACAATTTTGCTAGAAAACAATCAAAAATCAAGCATTTCCGATAAGAATGGTAATTTTATTTTTTCGAATCTTACGGAAGGAAATTATTTAATAAAAGTAAACTTATTGGGTTTTCAGAGCTTTCAGAAAAAAATTGAATTAAAAAAAAATCAAACTTTTCATTTACAAATTTCCTTGAAAGATACTATCTTCTCCAGAAGAGAAGTAAATATTACGGCGAATAGAGAGCATAATTTAATTGATATTCCAAATAGAATCACTATAATTAGCTCAAAAAATATTGAATTAGCGCCAGTTCAAAACATTAATGAAATGCTTGATTATGTTTCAGGTGCAAGTATGAGTAATACATTTGGAATTTTTTCCAGCAAAGCCATTGTAACCTTAAGAGGTTTGCCATCGAATGATCAATCACGAACTCTAATTACTCTAGATGGAGTTCCACTTAATAAATCAGATGAAGGCTCAGTAAACTGGAACATGATTAATAAAAATAATATTGAATCTATAAGTGTAATAAAAGGCCCGGGACCAGCAATGTATGGTAGTGGAGCTATGGGAGGTGTCATAAATATTGTATCCAAAAAACCAACAAAGAAACTTCAAGGAAGTCTTTTATCAGATTACGGGACTTATAATACAATTGGTTCAAATTTAAATGTATCTGGTTTGTTCAAAATAGACTCTGCAAAATCAAAATCATTTTATTGGGATTTATCTGCTTTTGGAAGAAAAAGCGATGGTTATATTACTGAATTGGATCAATTTATTACTATTGAAGATACCGTTTTGGTTCCAGTGTTTTTAAAGGAAATTAACACTTCCATTAAAGCAGGTTATAGCTTTAATAAAAACCACAATGTTGATGGGCAATTTAGTTATTTCGACGACAAAAGAGGAAACGGAATAAAGGTTTTTGATGATTATGGTGCATTTTCTACACATCGCACTTATTCTGGAATAATGCGCTATAACAGTAATTTTAAAAATTTCAAATGGAATACCAATCTTTTTATTCTTGAGGAAAAATATATTCGTATTTATGAATACATGAAAGAAGGCGTTTATATGCTCTACGGAGCCAATTCTTCGAGAGGTGATGTTGGAGGAAATTTTAATTTATCGTATTTGAAATACAAACAACACGAAATTACAGCTGGAATAAACTATAAATTAGGAAGTGTTGATGGAACAGACACCTATTATACCTCCACTGACATTATTCACAATACAGGAAAAATGCAGACTTCGGCGGTTTTTATTCAAGATGAAATGAATTTCTTCAATAAAAAGGTTCAAATAAATGCGGGTTTGCGTTATGATTTTGCAAAGTATTATGATGGTTTATTTACTATTGATTACCCTTCCTACGCAATAGAATTCTACAAAAACTTTGAGAATTATAACGTTCCAACAAAGTATTGGAATGCACTTTGTCCCAGACTTTCCCTTCAATATAAATTTAATGAAACAAATAGAATTTACTTTTCTGTAGCGAAGGGATTTAGAGCTCCAATCCTTGATGATTTAAGCAGAACAGGTAAGAATAAAGGAGGATTTAAAATTGCAAATCCAGAACTCAAACCTGAATTAATTACTACTTACGAACTAGGAACCGATTTTAATATTTTAAACAATTTATCAGCGAATACATCTGTTTATTATAGCATTGGAAAAGATTTCATGTATTATACAAGTACTGGAGATTCAGTAAATATGGGATATCGGATTGCACCTATCTTTCAAAAAGAAAATATTGGCAAGGTCGAAATTTATGGAATTGAAACAGAACTTAAATATGATCTTGGTAAAAACATTTCTATTTTCGGGAATTATTCATACACGCATGCACAAATTAAAGAACATAAAGTTAAAGATATCAATGTTGATTCGTGTTTGGTTGGCAAATATTTAACTGATATTCCTAATCACAAAGTCAGCGCTGGAATTACTTGGATTAATAAAATTATAAACACTTCATTTTTATACAAATATATTGGAAAAGTATGGATTAATGATTTGAATACCGTTGAAACCGAATATCTATTAACTGATAAATACCCTGATTATTCCATTTTCAGTATTCGATTCGAGAGAAATATTATTAAAAATTTGTCTGGAAGTTTGAGTATAGAGAACATTTTCGATAAAATCTATATTACAAGTGACGCACAAAAATGCCCAGGTAGGTTTATAACTATTTCCTTGAAATATAAATTGTAAGATCATTTCGCAAAAACTATAATAAGTTATTTTCGAAACTTCCTAATGACCTTAATTTTTTATTTTTTTAAAGAGCATCTCAATTGTAAATATCATAATAATACCCATTCCTTTCGCACAAAACTGACTCTGTTAAAATCAAAATCGAAACCATCCATGTTATTCCATACAATACAATCAAAATCTATATTGTTATTTTTATTCGTTTTGTTATTTGTTTCAGGGTTGGTAACACAAAAAATAATTCCAGGTTGAATATTTTTCCCTAGAGCTGCTGATTCGCAAATAACAGGACGATTACCGAGAAAATTCTCCATTAAAAAATTAAATGCAGCTAAAATTCCTTCGTCTATTGCTTGAATATAAAACACTTCTTTTGCGCCATTCTTCAGCATTCTTGATGTATCTTTATTGCCATCTAAATTGGTTTCACGTAAAATCTGAAAATTGTCATTAGATAAAAGTAAATTTTCAACACTTTCAATATTGTGCAAATAAGGACAGATCTTTAGTCCTATAACTTCTTGTTCTTTAAATTTACTAATTAGGTCACAAACAAAAGTGGTTTTTCCAACATTTCGTCCTGTACCACTAACAATTATGATATTTTTATACTGGGTCAAATTGAGAATAATTTTATACTTGCCATAATTAAAACAACAGCTAGAATATATTTTGTCCAAACAAAAGAGAATTTTTTACTTCCCATATAAGAGCCGGCAAGTCCTCCAATGATACCAGCTGTAATCCAAAGAATTATTTCATTTGGCAAAACAAAACCATCTTTCCATGTCCCAGCCAATCCTGTAGCGGAATTCACAAAAATAAACAGTGCAGAAATTGCTGCAGTTTCTTTAACATTGGTCCATTTTAGCATTAACAAAAGCGGACTTAAAATAATTCCGCCACCAATACCAATCATTCCTGAAAAGAAACCCATAACAGCTCCTATAGCCAATGACAATAAAAATGAAGATTTCTTTATTTCATACATCTCTTTTGGTTTATAAAGAATTCTTCCTGCCCCAATTAACAATAAAATGCCAAGAATAAATTTATAAATTTGTGGATCAATAATCAACTTGGCACCGAAAAAAGCCATTGGCATTGAAGAAATTGCAAAAGGCAAAAATATTTTCCATCTAAAATATCCAGATTGATAATAAGAAAAGAAAGCTATAGCTGAAACAAAAAGGTTCATCAATAAAGCCGATGATTTCATGTATTCTGGGGCGATTGAAAAAAAAGCCATCAAAGCTAAATAACCGCTTGCACCACCATGACCCACAGACGAATATAGAAAGGCAATAATTACAATACAAATAATAAGAAAAACTTCCATAATTTTAAAAAGCGACTTCCCAAAAATATTAAAAAAGAGCTTACAAAACTAAACTCTTTTTTTATTATCGTAAATGTTTAAAGTGAAAGAATGTGCGCCATTTTGATTATATCTTTATCAACTTCAGCATGATGTTTCACCGATTTTACAAATGGAATAAAAGAAACTTCTTTATTGATTATTCCAACCATTACTCCTTTATAGCCATCTAAAATTGCATTTACGCTTTCGTAGCCTAAACGACTTGCTAAAACGCGATCCATGCATGAAGGTGAACCACCGCGTTGTAAATGACCAATTATTGAAACACGTGTATCGTAAAAATCAAATTTTTCTTTAACTTTTCTGGCCACTTCAAAAGCACCACCTTCATCATCGCCTTCGGCAACTATGATTATTCCAGACGCTTTATTTTTTCTTCTCCCTTTTTCGAGGAGTGAAATCAAATCTTGAATATGTGTTTTTGTTTCTGGTATTAAGATTGCCTCAGCTCCCACAGCGATGCCACTTCTCATTGCAATAAATCCTGCATCACGACCCATAACCTCAATAAAAAACAAACGACTATGAGAACTTGCTGTATCTCGAATTTTATCAACAGCTTCAATTACCGTGTTGATAGCCGTATCATACCCAATAGTAAAATCAGTACCATACAAATCATTGTCGATTGTGCCAGCAACTCCAACAATTGGAAAATGGTATTTTTCAACCAATGCATTCGCACCTCTAAAAGAACCATCTCCGCCAATTACAACAAGTGCATCGAGTTTATTTTTTTGAATATTTTCCCATGCTTGCGCCATTCCTTCTTCGGTTTTAAAACGCTCACTCCTTGCAGTTTTCAAAATGGTTCCGCCGCGTTGAATAATATTGGCAACTGAATGAGAACTCATCTCTTCAAATTCGTTATTGATTAGCCCTTCAAATCCATGATAAATTCCAACAACTTCTAATTTATGATAAATACCAGTCCTAACAACTGCTCTAATACAAGCGTTCATTCCTGGAGCATCACCTCCTGAAGTTAAAACACCAATTTTTTTAATTGAACTCATCTTTCGAAAATTTAATTATTTCAAATCCATATATTTTCCTTTTTTACTGCCAGCATAAATTTCAAATTTACAAAACTTACATTCTAAAGGACCGTTAAATATATGAATATTTCTAGTAGGTTTTAAGCCAATAAATTTTAATGCTTGCAAATCGGAACTAATTATCCATGCACTAAAATTTTGATAATTGCTTTTCAAAGTATCGCCAATGCTTTTGTAAAAAGTAATAATATCATCCTCTTGCAATCGCTCGCCATAAGGAGGGTTTATGATTAAAGTTCCTCTGCCTTCAGGTGCTCTGCTTCTTTCGAAAGGCATTTCCTCGAGTTCAATGTCTTTATGGAACTTTGCAAATCTCACATTTTCCATTGCAATTTTGAGATTCCTTGGTGAAATATCCGATCCAATAATACGATGTTCGAATTCTGTTTGCTTAGTTAATGAAGCGTTGTAAATCATTTCCCATAAATCCTGATCAAAATCTTTCCACTTTTCGAAGCCAAATTCTTTTCGATAATAACCCGGTGGAATATTAAAAGCAATGAGAGCAGCCTCAATTAAAATGGTTCCTGAACCACACATCGCATCAATAAAATTTGAACGTTTGTCCCAACCACTCAACAAAATTAATCCAGCAGCCAGTACTTCGCTTAAAGGCGCTTCAACAGCATTTAAACGATAACCTCTTTTATGCAATGATTGTCCTGAACTGTCAAGAGAAACAGTGCATTCATTTTTATGAATTCGAATATTTACTTTTAAATCCGGATGGTCTAAATTTACGGATGGTCGTTTTCCAGTTCTATCACGAAACCTGTCAACAATAGCGTCTTTGGTTTTCTGAGCCACAAATTGCGAATGTCTAAAAAATGAATCACTCACAACGGCATCAACTGCCAAAGTATTTTCGGGTGTTATGAAATCTTCCCAATGAATATTTTTTATTCCTTCATAAAGAGATTCATTATCTTCTGCTTCAAAGGTAGTAATTGGCTTTAAAATTCTCAATGCAGTTCGGCACCAGAGATTTGCTTTATACAAAAATCCTTGATCTCCCTTAAAACTAACCGCACGTTTTAATACTTCAACGTCTATCGCGCCTAATTCGGTAAGTTCGCGAGCCAAGACTTCTTCTAAGCCAGAAATGGTCTTGGCAACCATTGAGAAATTTTCTTTTTTTTCTTTCAATTTAGTTTTCGTTTAGTGAAGTTTAGAGCCAATAATATGAATGAATTCAGCTCTGGTTTTATCAACCAAAAAAGCTCCAGTAAAATCTGAGGTAGTTGTAACCGAATTTTGTTTTTGAATTCCTCTCATTTGCATACAAAGATGTTGTGCTTCAATGACCACAGCAACACCAAGCGGTTTCAAGGTATCCTGAATACAATCTTTTATTTGCGTTGTTAATCGTTCCTGAACCTGGAGTCTGCGAGCAAATGCATCAACAATTCTTGGGATTTTACTTAAGCCAACAATATAACCATTTGGAATATATGCCACATGGGCTTTTCCAAAGAATGGCAACATATGATGCTCGCACATGGAATAAATTTCAATGTCCTTCACCAAAACCATTTGTTTGTAATCTTCTTTAAACATTGCTGATCTCAAAATTCCAGCAGGATCGGTATCATAACCATGAGTTAAATATTGCAAAGCTTTTGCAACGCGCTCAGGCGTTTTTAATAAACCTTCACGATTTGGATCTTCGCCAATATTTTTAATGATGTCTAAATAACTTACAGCTATTTTATCTACAAGAACTTGATTGTATAAATCGACTTTTTCATAGCCATCCATTTTATTTTCTTCGGCCATTTCTTTATTTATTTCAGTCATAAGATTTTATTTTTATTTGGCTTTGCCAAAATATTCAACATAATTATTTTCTGTTTCAAAAAGTTTAACACAATATAAATTTGCACCAATAGCAGTTATAGGTTCTTCAAGCTGTTCGAAAATTGAAATAGCAAGATTCTCTGTCGAGGCCATTTTTCCTTTCATAAAATCCACTTCAAGATTGATATTTTTATGATCCATTTTTTCTATTACAGTCTTGTTGATAATTTTGCTAAGAGTTTTTAGATTAACTAAAAACCCGTTACAAGGATTCACTTCTCCGCATACTGTAACAAACAAAGTGTAATTATGACCATGCCAATTTGGATTGGAGCATTTTCCGAAAACTTTCAAATTTTCTTCATCGGTCCATTCAGCTTTAAACAGACGATGAGCAGCATTAAAAGTTTCTTTACGAGTAATATAAACCATTGATTAACTTTTTATACAAAATTACAAGATTTTTTATAGCTTTACAAAACAATCGAACTAAATATATTTGAGCATTTGAAATTGAATAGAACAATTAAAATATTATTGCTAATTAGTTTCATGGCATTGGTTTCTCAAACCGCCTATCCTCAGGAAACTTCATTATTCAAAAAAATGAGGAATCTCAGTCGTCCTGAAAAATGCTGGGTTTTAAAACATCCATTTATTGCAAAAAAAGCATGGAATTGTGCACAAGCATCAAAGTTAGTTTGTGATAGTTTAATAAAAAATAATTGCTTGGATAGTGACGCCAATGGAGGAGAAATTGATGCTATTCGCCATGGATACTGGATGGCATTGCTTGCAAGAGAAACTTCGAAAAGAAAAGCTGTTCAATTGGGAAAAGCTCATGAAAAAGGTAATTATTTGAGTTTTAAGAAACATCAAACAGAAGATGGAACTTTGCCAGATAAAATCAGCTCCGAAATGGATTTATGGAACAACGAAATAGGCGCAAGAATTGGCGAAAAAAATAAAGATCGACCATCAAATGAATTGAAACTTATTATTCTCAATGAAATTGAACTAACTGGTTCATTTAAAATCATCAAGAAAAATAAAAAAGGTGAATTTTTGGATTGCGAAGGGAAAATTATTAATTCTGAATTAATTAAAGGGAAATGGGAAAACAATAAATGTTTGGTGAATTCGAATTATGAAAGGGAATAAATTCATTTTACTATTTTTGCAAAAAACAAAATAATAAAGAAAGAAAAAATAACCGCAAAGGACGCAAAGGATGCGCTGAGGTCAGCAAAGCATTATTAAATTAAACTCTCTGCGGCTCTCTGCGAAAATTTCTCTGCGATACTCGGCGTTAAAAAAATGTGTTTTTAGAATTAAAAAGGATGAAAATGAAAAAAAATATTATTGTTCTTGTATTAATATCTTTTGTAGTATTGACATTGTCGGGTTGTAAAAAAACCTTGCAAAACGTCACCATAAAATGCAAACCTTATCTTGGAATTAACGCTGTTATTTACATTGATGACATTAAGTTTTACAATGGAGAAAATGATACGAATTTTACTTCACTTGCATTTTCTCAAGATGGAAGTACAACAAACTTTCAACTTTATCCGGGAGAATATAAAATTACCTGGAAATGGTATAATAAAAATATGTTAGGACAAAGAGTTAACCTGACCACCAAAACAGAAAAAATAATTGTTGTTGAAAGCAAATTCGATAAACCCGATGATAAATTTTTAGAGGATATCAAACGTATCACAGGTGAATGCCAGTTCAATTATTTCGTAATCAATGGTGACAAATTGCTCAGTGGCATCGAATCAAACAAGGTAGACACGTTATTGTATCACGACCAAATGAAAGCACTTGACGAAAAATTAAATAGTTTTACGCAACAATAAAATTCAAATTTATTCTGCAAAAAAACACTATTGCTGTTGGACTAAAGTCCCCAATTTCTATTTATCCTTCAATATCCACGCCCTGAAGGACGTGGCTATTGGAAAATCCTTTTAAAGACGTCATTGTGAATCCGCTATTTCGCTGATGAAGCAATCTCAAGCATAATTGTTATTTAATTACATTGTTTACATAAGACATTCGATTAAAATTTTTCACAATTGAATCCAGATTAGCAACAACTGGGTCATTTGAATATTCTCTGTGAAGTATTTTAAGTTCTTTTTCTAAAGCGGATTTCCCATCTAATAAAAAAACATCAAATGCTTTGTCAACCTTACTTGATTTTAATAATATTTTATCGCTATTGCCATCTGAAATTCTTTTTTCATGAATTACCAATGCTTTTGTGTAATATATATTTGCAGAATCAGGCAAATTCAATTTATCATAAATAAATCCGATATAAATTAATCCCTCAGGATAATCCGATTTAAAATCGAAAATTTGCTTCATTGTTATTATGGCTTCATTATATTTTTTTAAGCAACAAAGCAATTCTGCTTTATTAGCATAAGATATATAGTTTCGTCTATAAAGCCAAATTGACTTGTCAATTTCTTTTATTGACTCTTTAATTATATTTGTGTCCTCCCAACTACTCAATGCTACTTTTTGTATAGCACTATTGTTCATATCAATTGCAATACTATTTTTTACAAAATAACCAATTGGTATCATTAGAACAAAAAAACCTAAAATAATAAAGCGAATTTTTTTCTTTAAGGATTGGCTCATTGAAAGTAAATTTATTTTTTAAGATTATAGACCCTCAATAATTTCCTTCGCCTTTTTAAATGCATTTTCAATTCCTGATGGATTTTTACCTCCTGCGGTTGCATAAAATGGTTGTCCACCGCCGCCGCCGTTAATTTCTTTGGCGATTTCTCTAATTAAATTCGAAGCATTCAAAGATTTTTCTGTAATTAAATTATCGGAAATCATAATCGAAAGATTTGCTTTGCCATCGGATTCATTCGCTAAAATGAGAAATAAATTCTCAACTTCTGCTTTCATTGCAAAAGCTAAATCCTTGATACTTGCCATATCCAAATCCACTTTTGCCGAAATGAAATTAATTCCGTTGATATTTTCCTTGCTGTTTATCAAATCTCCTTTTAAATTTAGAGCTTGTCCTTTTTTGAATTCGCCTAATTGTTTGTTCAAATTTTCATTTTCACTTTGTAATGTAGCAATAGCTTTTAAAACATCATTTGGATTTTTTAAAATTTCTTTTATTTCCAAAACAAGTTGAAGTTGTGAATTGAAAAAATTCTCAGCTTGATCTGCGGTAATAGCTTCTATTCTTCGAACACCAGCAGCAATTGCCGACTCAGAGACAATTTTAAACATTCCAATTTGGCCGGTAGATTTAGCATGTGTTCCACCACAAAGTTCAACAGAATAATTTTTGTCGAAAGTAATTACACGGACAAAATCTCCATATTTTTCACCAAATAGCGCTACTGCACCCATTTTTCTTGCATCTTCAATTGGTAAATTCCGTTGTTCTTCCAGAATAATATTTTCTCTGATTTTTTTATTTACCAAAGTTTCAACATCTTTAATTTCTTTTTCACTCATTTTCGAAAAATGCGAAAAGTCGAAACGCAAGCGTTCATCATTCACCAAGGAACCTTTTTGCTCAACGTGAGTTCCCAGAACGGCTCTCAATGCAGAATGTAAAATATGTGTGGCAGAATGGTTGTTTTCTGTTAATCTTCTTTTTGATTCATCAACAAATAACTTGAATGAACCATTTTGATTTGTAGGCAATGTTTCGGTAAGGTGAACAATTAAATTGTTTTCCTTTTTCGTATCAGTAATAAATATTTTTTCGCTGTTTCCTTCAAACCAGCCTTTATCACCAAGTTGTCCACCAGATTCAGCATAAAAAGGCGTTTTGTCAAAAACTAATTGGAAATATTCTTTGTCTTTTACTTTAATTTTTCTGAATTTAATAATTTTCGACTCAGAAGTTAAAGTATCATAACCTAAAAACTCAGTTTCAGTTTCTGGATTTACAATCACCCAATCTTCTGTATCAACAACGGCAGCCTGTCTAGAGCGAGTTTTTTGCTCTTCCATTCCTTTGTTAAAACCTACCATATCAACAGTAAGTCCTTGCTCTTTAGCCATCAACTGTGTTAAATCAATTGGAAACCCGAAAGTATCAAACAATTCAAATGCGAAAGTTCCATTAATTTCTTGACTATTTTTATTGGAAGAAATATAATTTTCAAATTTCTGAATTCCTTGAGAAAGCGTTCTTAAAAAAGCCAATTCTTCTTCTGTAATTACTTTTTTAATGAGATCTTTTTGAGATTTCAATTCTGGGAACATATCGCCCATTTGAGAAACCAAAACCCCGAGAATTTCATTGATGAAAGGTTCTCTGAAATCGAGAAAAGTATAACCATAACGAACGGCTCTTCTCAAAATTCTGCGAATTACATAACCTGCTTTGTTGTTTGATGGCAATTGACCATCAGCTATGGCAAATGAAATGGCTCTCAAATGGTCAGCAATTACGCGCATTGCTATATCGGCCTTGTTATTATCGCCATATTTTTTACCAGAAATTTTTGCAATTTCTTGAATAATTGGTTGAAAAACATCCGTATCATAATTTGATTTTGTTCCTTGCAAAACCATACATAATCTCTCGAATCCCATTCCTGTATCTATATGCTTCGCTGGTAATGAAACCAATTTCCCATCCGACATGCGATTGTACTCAATAAAAACCAAATTCCAAATTTCAATAACCAATGGATCATCATGGTTAACTAATGATTTTCCATCCACTTTCTTTTTTTCTTCTTCGCTTCTTAAATCAACATGAATTTCGGAACAAGGTCCGCAAGGACCGGTATCGCCCATTTCCCAGAAATTATCTTTTTTCGACCCATCAATAATTCGATCTTCAGAAATATAATTCTTCCAGATATCATAAGCTTCATTGTCTTTGCTTAGATTATCGGATGAATCTCCACCAAAAACAGAAACATAAAGGCAGTTTTTATCAATTTTATAAACTTCGGTTAAAAGTTCCCACGCCCAAGCAATTGCTTCTTTCTTAAAATAATCACCAAACGACCAATTTCCTAGCATTTCAAACATGGTGTGGTGATATGTGTCATGTCCTACTTCTTCTAAATCATTATGCTTTCCTGAAACCCTTAAGCACTTTTGCGTATCTGCAATTCTTGGAAATTTAACCGTGGTATTGCCCAAGAAAATATCTTTAAACTGATTCATCCCAGCATTGGTAAACATTAGCGTGGGATCATTTTTTATAACCATTGGTGCTGAAGGCACAATTTCATGTTGTTTTGATTTAAAAAAATCAAGAAAGGTTTTTCTAATTTCTATCGAATTCATTTTCAGTACTATAATAATTTTCAATTATTCAATTTTAACAATTTTTATTAAAAATTGCTATGCAAATTTAGTTTATTTTGGTAGCTTTGTAATCCTTTAGAAAAAATTCTTTCAAGTTTTTGAATATTTTTTTAAAAATCACCGTATAAATTCGGAATAAAAAAACAATGGCAAGAATACACTATCATTTTAACAAAAAGTCGCTTTCGTTCGAAAAAGTGAAGACTAGCTTCAAGCAAAGATTGAAGAGAGTTCTTTCGGCAATGGCGGCTGGGATGGTATTTTCGGTTGTTGTTATTTTGATTGCTTACAATGTTTTTGATTCTCCGAAAGAAAAAATGTTGAATCGAGAAATTGAGCAATATAAAGCACAATACAAAGTTCTCAATGATAAATTAGAAAATATCAACGCTGTTTTAGCTGATATTGAAAACCGCGACGATAATATCTACCGTGCTGTTTTCGAGGCAGAGCCGATTCCAAATTCTGTAAGAACAGCAGGAATTGGTGGTTCAGATAGATATGCAAAACTTGAAGGTTATGAAAATTCGGAGTTAATCATTGAAACAACAAAAAAAATTGACAAGATTTCCAGACAATTATACGTTCAATCAAAATCTTATGACGAAGTTTTTGATTTAGCAAGAAACAAAGCTAGTATGATGGCTTGTATTCCAGCTATTATTCCTGTAAAGGGAGGTGCTACGAAAGTTGGTTCGGGATTTGGGTA
>JACAAW010000082.1 GCA_013377115.1 Bacteroidota bacterium
CAAATTGCAGAAGAGCTTGGCCTGATGGTGATTTATATAACTCATCATTTTGACGAAGCAAAATTTATTGCAGATCAGGTTTGTTATTTAGTAAAGGACGAGAAAGGAGGCTTAATATCAAAAATTAGCAAACAATCTTTTGAGGAATTTACAGATACACCTCCTTCAAAAACAGCACTTGCTCTAATGAGTTTCCCAATTACCAACTTGCTGAAAGTTGAGGATCAAACTGACATGTTTGTTTTAAGTGATTCCCCAAAATGTTTTTTGCATCTTGGAAAGGACAACATTGTATATGACGTAAATGCCGAACCATCTTTTGTTAAAGTCCTTCAATCTGGCACATATGCCATTTATAAGCATTTAAAAACTGATAATTATATTGCGATTGAAAAACAATTAATGGCAGCAGAGAATTTCAATCTTCAATTAAAAGGAAAATTGCTTTGTTATGATGAAAAAGGCATTTATGTTGGTAAAAAGGATAGTAGGATTTTACAATGAAAGTAAAAATGGAAATTGGAATTGTTGCTCCGATTAATTGGACAAATCCAGGCATACCAATAGATGGTGTTGACTATATGAAACAAATAAAGAATATTGCTTCATTTAATGATGATTTGAATTTTTTTATTTTAAATTTTGAGAGTATTAAAGAGGATGGGGATGTTATATTTTATGACATTAATAAAAATGAAATTGGTAATGGAAAAATAGAAGATTTTTGTTTAATACATTTTTTAGACTTTGAGCCTAGCAATAATATAAGCGAGTCCTTGGTGCAAAAATGGCACAGGATAAATTCAAAACTAAAACAATTTGAAGAAAAAAAAATTCTCACCATAAATTCTGTTAAATTAATCAACTATTGTTTTGAAAAAAAATATTTGACAGAAATAAAAGATGATGAAGTTAATTTTATCCAAACAAGGATATTGAAAAGTGGCACAAATTTTGAAAAAATAAAACAAGAATATAGAAATGGATCTTTTATAATAAAACCATTAAATGGGGAGTCCGGTAATTATGTTTTTGAAATAGAATCTATTAGTATTGAAAATTATTTGAAAATGTGTGACCAATCAGAGAATCTGATAATACAACCTTTTAGAAAAGAAGTACAAAATGGAGAATATTCTATGTTGTTCTTTCGTGAAAAATATTGTCATGCTATAGTAAGAACACCTGTTAATATTAAAAAATTATTGCCTCCAAAATTCAACATTACAAAGTATATTCCATCAACGAAAGAAATTGAAGTTGGGAATAAAATATTTTCCCTTTTTCCAGAAAAACTTGATATATTCAGGGTAGATTTTATTAAAGCTAAAAAAGAAATTTTAATCATGGAAGTAGAATCAGTTGATCCATTCCACTATGTTATTGAAAATTTCAGAGAATATTCTGAAAAAATTGGGGCTTTTTATAAAATGATTTTAAATTAATTTATTTGCTATGGAAAATCACTTTCAACAAAAAACCACTAAATATATTGAAACTCTTGCTCTGAAAAGCAAAGCCGTGAGAGATATGTATTTTTATAATTCTGATTTTGAAAATATTCCGATTGATGTTTCGAGGGACGTACTATTGGAAAAGAAAAATTCTCCTACAAAAGGGTTAGTTCATAAATTTGGCAACAGGGCAATGATGCTTTTGTCATACACATGTGCTGCAAATTGTAGATTCTGTGAAAGACAAGACAGGGTCGGAGTTGGATTAGATAAATTTGGGCATCTTTCAAAAAAGGAAATTCAAAAAGCAGTTGAATATATTTCAATGCATGAAGAAATAAATGAAGTGATTTTTAGTGGAGGGGATCCTCTTTCTAATCCTTCAGGATTATTATTTGCATGTACTCTTTTAAGTAAAGTTAGTCATGTTAAGATTTTTCGTTTACACACCAAATTTCCGATTCAGGCTCCTTCAAAAGTGAAATTCGAACTTTTAAAGAAAATAGTAAAATTAGTTCCAGTGTTTTACATGAGTATTCATGTTAATCATCCTGATGAATTAAACGAATTTACAATTCCCGTATTAAGTAAGATCCGAAAATTGGGCTTTATTATGCTATCACAAACCGTCTTCTTAAAAGGCATTAATGATAACGTTGATATTTTAAAGCAACTTTTTAAACAACTTTCTGAAATTGGTGTTAGACCCTATTATATTTATCATTGTACAAGTATCCCTACTACTCAAAGATTTGTTATGGATATACAAAGAGAAGTTGATATTATGTCAAGTTTACGAGAACAACTTAGTGGAATAGCATTTCCAAATCACACAATAGATTTAATGGGAGCGGTTGGAAAAGTTATTGTGCCAACTAATCATTGGGAGACAGTTAGAAATAAAGTCACAGATTATAATGGTATGAAAATTATGCTTTGATAAATAAAGTTTAAATTTTGTTAAAAGGTCCAACAATGGATTGTGGAAAAATTAGTTTATGTGCGGAAAAGAATTGCAAATTTATTTGTTGCAATTTTGATTCTGGTAACTATATTTTATTATTTCCTGGAGAACTTGATAAAGCAATAAATAGCAATATTAGTATTTCTCACCTCCAAATATTAGAAGAGGATAGCTTTGGTGGGCATAAGGCTGTTTGTAATGCTAAACAAAAACACAACTGTGATAATGGTTATAAACCTCTAGATTGTAAATTTTATCCACTTTTTCCAATAGAAATAATAGGTGATAATTTTTTCTTACATAAAGGAATAAAATGTCCTTTAAAAATTAGTGAAATTGCAAATCAAAATTCATTTGTATATAATGAAACGGAAAATATTATAATAAAAAACGAAAAATTTAGTAAATGGCTAAAAAATGTTAAATTTGTTGGATACGAAAAAGTGAAAATAAATATTACCTAAGATGGCTAAGATTGTTCTCTTTTCTGATATTCCTCCCGTAAAATCTGAATTCTCAAATTTATTAAATGCAAAAAATGAGTATTACTGTATTGGGCACAATGAAGATAATAATCTAGAAGAATGTTTAAAAAAAGCCGATAACGATGATTCGATCTATTTTATTATCGATTATTACGAAATTACTAATGTTTTCGAAAAAGGTAATTGCTTTCATGGTGATTTTCCAGTTAAAGCAGGCATTATTGAAATTTTAGAAAAATTAATAGGAAATAAATTATTAAAAAATAAAATAAGGGGAATAATTATTTTTGCTCATTGTACAAAAAACCATATAGAATTGTATGATGGCTTTAAAGAAATAAATAAATTTTTCAAAGAAAAAAAGCTTGAAAACGCCTATACTATTGAAACTTCACATACCTTTTCTCGAGTCCCTGAAAAACAAGTATATAAAATAGAAGATTCCGTATTTGTTTTGGGTAACACCAACGACCTTCATGACTATGGAAAATTAATAGTAAGCATAACCCAAAGCTTGATTGATAAAAATTCTTCTAAAAAAACATCTAAGGAAGAAATAAGATATCTTCATAAAAATAGTTTGAATTTCAATGAATATGTTTCCAATCTCAATTTAAATTATTTTAAAGAAGATTTTCCTCTAGCCACATGCAGTTATATTGTAAAAGAAATTAATGATTATCTGATTGATTGGCCTTTTAAAGATTATTATAACTTGCAAAATGACTATATTACTAAAAATATTAGCCATATTTTCAATGATGATTTAGACAAGGATGGTGAATATGTTGAGGGTTGTAATTTTTATTACATTAATTATTGTATTGATAATTTCGGAAAACCAATAAAATTAAAATCTATTGATGCTTTTAACAAAGAAAAAAACTCATTGACTTCAATATACAACCATAAAGATAAATGGCAAACGAGCAGAATTGGTTTATTTAATGATTGGTTTAATATTCTTGCCACTGCTGTTTTTTTTCATGCTGAATTATTAGACCTGAAAAAATGGGAAAATTTAACAGATAATACTTGTGAAATTAATCAAATTATTGATTGTAAAGATTGTAATTGCACAAGCATAGGAATCTTTTGGTTTATGCATAAATCTAAATCAATTGTTGATTTTAACCTACACGGACTTTTTACTTATACTTTTTATGACATTAATAAGGACTTGAGACCTGAGGAAATTTTAGAAAAAGGAAAATTATTTTATAATATAAGAAGACCGCTAATAGAGTCTAAAGCGAAAGAAACTTTGTTCCCCTATCTTTTTTCAACATTGAATAATTATGCTTCCCGTTCAGCTATTTCGCAACTTTATGCAAGGACAGATGCTCATGATTTAGGTCACGTTATGGATGCATTTAAATCCGTTAAGGATTTAACATCAGATGAAACGGTAGGTCAATACAGATATCATAAAAAAGAAAATGCCTTACTAAATAATACTGATAAAAATGGTTTATTAGATTTGGAGGCAGAATTAACGTTTAAGTATTCGGAAAATAATGAAAGTGTTAAAGGAATATTACCTGAACCAACTTTAATATTCCCTAGATTAATAGGGTATTTTAATCAATTTCTTAAATCAAGAATGGATTTTAGAGCAGATGTGGCAACTACAGATCCCAATTCTCTTACTACTCTTGATTTTTATACGGATATTTTTCTCCCCTTTAATAATAACCTTATTTTCAATAATCGGATTTCAGGTATTTCTGATAAAAAATTATTTTTTAAATTTAAGATTGTAAATAAAGAAACATTAGAAGAAAATGAAGACGTAAGAATTTCAATGGCTATTCCAAATGATGTATTAGGCTGTCAGGCAATGTATGTTGTTTGGAGCAATATCATTCGTAATGCCGTGAAACACAGTAATGGGGCTGATAAAAGAATTATTGATTCAAAGCTTCAAGGACAAGAACAAAAAAATAAAGATCTAGAATTTACTATTGAAATTCAAGAATATTTTTTGAACGAAGAGTTCTATGAAATCAATATCTTTTCCAATGATTATATTGAAGAAAAGTTTTCATCAACCGGCAAAAGTAATATTAAAGAATTTGTATCTGCAAGAAATCGTAGTTTTCACGATTCAATTCTAAACAAAGATACCAAACGATTACGCGAGAGTTCTCTTGGAAGTATTGAGATGGACACATGTTCGGCATATTTGCGTAAAATGCCTGTAACCGAAGTTGAAAACACTATATTTGATTTATTTAATAAAGAAGGTGATTTTATTGGTGAGACTCCATACTCATCAAATAATATAATAGTGCCTAAAATAATTTATGCACATGCGCATCGAGAAAATATGAATAGTAATAAATACTCACTAGGATATAAGTTTTATTTATTGAAGCCCAAAGAAGTATTGATTGTCTGCGATAAACCAGAAGAAAAAGAAAAGGTTTTAATTGAAAGTATAGAAAAAAAAGAATTAAACAAATATGGAATTCATTTTGTTACAATTGATGATTTAGAAGATAATACTTACAACCATAAATTTTTAGTTTGTATTGGTGCAGAGTGCTATAAAAATTTGAATAAAAATATAGCAAGTAATGACAAGAAGATTTTACCAAGTTCTATTCCTAAAAGGATAATCCAATTAGAAGAAGATTTCAAAACAAATTCCATTAAGGAATTTAAGAAAGAATGCTGGGAAATATGGATTGAAAAGTTTCAAAAAGGAATCAGTTTTTCACATAGCGCATTTAAATTCGAATATAATACGAAGACATCAAATAACGAGAAATTAAATGTAATTATTCATGGTCATGCTGAAGGATTAGAAATTTCAAATTTGTTTGAAGAAAATAGTTATCATGACATGATTTGTGGTCATCATTGGTCTAAAACAAAAATATTAGACGAATATGTTAATATTAATTGCTCTTCTTCTAAATTACCTTACATTGAGAGTATATTTTCGAATGCAATTATTATAGATGAGCGTATCCAAAAGAATATTGTTTTACAAGAAAAAAATTACGGAGGGAAAATCCCTTTTGCCCTATATTTTGATAATATTGGTATATATATTCCTTCTCCAACTACAAAAAATAATATATTTAATGATTTTTTAAGAAATGGGGATGTGGAGAAATATCAAAAGATTCATATTGATGATCCCAATTTAAATAACAAAAATTTATTAGAGGAAAAGGAAAAAATAAAAAATTACATTGAAAAATATGCAGAAAGATCCAAATTTATTGTTTTGCATTTGGGTATTTTAGAGAAATTACTTGATGATAAAAGTAAGGAAAAAGATGAACAAGATATTGAGAAAGTCATTTGTGAACTTGTACCATCTTTAGAAAACAGAAGCAAAATAGTAATTACATCAGGTAGGGGAAAACCTAATAATTTGCCACAAAAGTTTTCGTTTGTTTCAATTTCCTTGTTGCAAAGTGCTATTGAAACTACTTTTGATAAATACCGTTTGGTACAGATACTCTTTGATAGTAGAAAGTCCCTATAATAAACATTAAAGATTGTTAAATATGAAACTAATTGTTTTTATTAACCCGAAAAAGTTTAAAATATTAATTGCAACTGACAATGGTTTTAAAGAAAAATTTTCTATATATAATCCCGTAACAGAAAAAAGCAGTTATTATAAAGAAGAAGTTATCTATATTTCAGACAATGGTTCATATGAATTTGGCGATTTCAGCATAGAAAAATTAAACACTGCATCTATTTCAATATTCAAGGATGAATTTAACAATGTAGATGTATTGTCAAATTTAGTAAATGATTTTTGTGTTTTAAGACATGGTACAGCACCATCTTTAATCAGTCAACTTGCGATGTTGTCAAATTGTAAGAGGGTAATTCAACAAATGGAAGAAATTGATGAATCTTCTTCAAAAAACCTGTTCTTTCAATTAGCAAATTTTATTGGAAATGTAAATAATGTTGAATATAACACCTTTTTTGAAGAATTTGTTAAACCACTATTACGCGAAAAATTAAAAGTTGCTTATACATTCATAGAAGAGTGTGTGGGAGGAAACCCAGAATTAACTTTAATTGACCAGGTTTTCAATGTTAACCAAAATCTCCTTGAACAAATTAAGTTATTAAATGGTTCATCTGAAGATATTCGATCGAAAGCATTAAGGGAAATTAGAAGATTATTAATTCTGCAATGCAATTTGGATTGATGTAGGTAATTTTGGAAAACTAGTATGTTGTTATTATTGATCAATTATTAGAAAACGAATTATATATAAATTGTTTTTTATGGATGCATTTTACAGATTGTACAAAATCCTTAAAGAATATAACTTTGGAATTAATACAGTTATAGTTTATTGATTTAGTAAATGTTTTTTGTAAAACTAATGAATACACATTGTTAAAGATAATAAAAGAAAAACGAATTTATTTTGAAGAATCAAATTTGTTATTTTGGCGGAAGGATTTAAGTTTTTTCCAAGATAATTTATTTTCTTCTAAAACTAAAGTAGTTTCACGAAATGAAATTGTTGGAATATTAGATGAATCAATACAATTAATTGAGGATTATCTAAAATTGAATATACAGAATTTGAAAACAATTTTTATTAATTCCCTAATACCTTCCATTGTAATTAGTAAACCGTCCTTGGTATTGGAAGAAATTCATAAAACAGATAAAGATTATTTTAAAATCAATGGCAATGATGTACGACTTTCTCTTAAAGATAAAATTCTTGATCAAATACCTGAATTGAAGAAAAAAAGAATAAGTTTACTTGACATTAGAAACATTTCAGTTCATGAGTTTTCTTGTTCTTTTTTTGATTTAACAAAATATTATAATAATTTATTAACCTATCTTGACGATATTAATTCTTTTGTAAAAAATCAAAAACCAAAAAATAAATAATATGAGAACATTACTAATTTGCAATAATATAAAAACATCTATTGATTTTATTTCAAATAAAATCAAAAATGATTGGATTAAAACTGCTGAGGCTGACAAAAGGAAATCACAAGATATCAATATCTCTTCAAATAAATATTTCGAGATTATTTCTGAAAAATCTATTTATGAAAATTTTAATTTTGAAAAGTTTAACCCGGAAATTATTTTTATAGTTCCTGAGATAAATTGGGAAAGAAATGGCTTGAATGATGGATATAAAATTGCATTAGATATTTTAACTGATAAGCTAAAAAATCAGTTTTTCCAATTAGTATTTCTTTCAGTTATTGATTATGAAAATTTATTTAAAAATTCGGAAAAAGATGATCGTCCATTAATAGAAGTTTTTCCTCATTTTGATTTGTTGGATAATAAAGCGACAATTGGTTTCGATAATTATTCGGAAATTCATTTTAAATTAATAAAGCTTCTTGTAGTTTCAAGTAAGGGTAGAATATTACGTGTCGAACATGATATTGGTAAATATCATTCTAACTTTTCTGGAAAAGACTCTGAAGGCCATCAGAATATAAAACTTGACCTGTTTCGTCAGATAGATGAATTGTCATTATTTCAAGTATGGACAACTCAATCAATGAGTGAGCTTTATAATGAATTGGAAAATTCGAGAGATTTAAAAGAAATTAATGCTGTTTTTTATAAAATTGGAAATTGTATAAATGAAATAAAAACCAATTTGCCAAATGAAAAATCGGTAGAAAATAAAAAATCAGACTTTAATGTTCTAATTATTGAAGATGATGAAAGATATAGAAACTTATTTTCGGAAATTTTTTCACAGTTTTATCATGTTGTAAATCCTAATTTAAAAGGTGAAATAGAAATGTTTCCGCAATATGTTGAGAAAGCGAATTCAAAAATTGTAGGATTTGACATAAACGATGCAATTGATATTATTTCTACTCAGGCAAAAAAATATCAAATTATTATTTTAGACTTATTGTATAAAAGGAAGAATGGTTCGTGGTTGCCATTTAATGGATTGGATCTTTATTTATTAGTAAGGAGGATTAATCCGCATGCTGCTATAAGATTAATAACTAGTTTGCCTCGAGAAGTAGTTGGTAAAATAATAAAAACCACTATTCAAGAAGAAATTCCATTAAGCCATGTATTTACGAAAAAAGTTGGTTATGAAGAATTGAAAAATAATATCGAAGATAGGATTGACGAAATCAATTTAGAATGTAGGAAAAAGGAAAAAAGCAAATCAGTATATAGCCATTTCCCAAAAGCTGGTGTTTTTAATTGGCCTAGTATACCAGGATTAATGAATGATTTAATGAATTCTAGGCAAAAGGTTTACTATGAGGCAAGAAAGCAATCAATGGAATTGTTTGAACTATATAGACAAAAGCAGCTAACTATTGAAACGAAAAATTGGAAAAAAGGTGAGTTGCCTTCATTGCAAAAAAAGAATTCAGTGGAACAGGGGTATTTCCTTGATAAATTGCCTAAAATTTTAACTCATCGTTTGATTGCTATTGATCAAGCATGTAAACATCCTGAGTTTAAAATTATGACCCAAGAATACTTAGATATTTTGAAATATTTTACAAATATTTCTGCAATTAATAAATCCTATTTTACGAGTAAACTTGGTTTTAATGGAACTGACTATGATGTAATCGATCCTCAATACAATTATTTTCAAATCTCATTTGAGAATTTATTTCCTGAAGAAATCAATATTATTATTAATGAACTTTCAAAAAACAAAGAAGACTTATTATTGAAAGATTTTAATAATGATCTCTATTTGTTTTTTAGTAATATTTTATGTGATCTGAAAACTTATGAGAATTGGGATGAATTAAAACTTGATTTTAATCCATATATTGATAAATCTTATATTGATAATAAAGGGGAAATAACTTTAAGCCAAATTTCAAAAGACTTAACATTTAAAAAACTTGAGAACTTTCTTCTATCGCTAATTAACAATTATTCTAATTCTTTTGTAGAAGATATTGCCATTATTGTTACTAATATAGGGATTCATAAGGCTTTGATCAAAAATACAGCCATTTCTATTTTAATAGATAATTTATATGAAATAGACTCCCCGGAAACTTCGGAAAACTAGCCAAGCACTTATTTAGCTTCCATAATATTAAACAAATTATTATGGAAGCTAAATCTTATTTCGGAGTACCTCTTTCTGATGAGTTTTGTAATGATTTAGAAATAAAAGTTAAAGAAATTATTTCTAAAGTATTCTTTTCCAAGCTGTTTGATGGAGAGCAAGCTAAATATGTTCTTGATAAGCTTAATAAGCTCACTATTGATCAAATCAACGCCCTCCATCTAAACTTGTCTAATGATTCAATGAACGAGCCCGTAGAGGTCTCTGATAAGGAATTTTTTATCAGTAAGGTTGCAGCATGGAATGACTATTTTCCTCTAACTAATGACGAAATTCTAAAGATTTCTCAACAAATGTGTATTGCAAAAGAGGAGCTTTTTGAAGCTTTATCTTTACCATTAGCCCCTAAAAACATCCTAAATTATTTGCAAAAAAATGTAAAAGGCCAGGATTCTTTATTAAAAGATCTTTCCTTAATGGCATATATATTCTTATTAAAATCAGGAGGTATTCCTTCAAAAAAGAATATTGATTCTAATTTATTGCCAATGTCAAATTTTCTGATCATTGGCCCTACTGGGTCTGGGAAAACATATAGTGTGAAAACTGTGGCGAAATATCTCAATATGAATTATTGCTACATCGATTCTTCTTTGTTTGTTAATTCAGGTATTGTGGGAACATCTGTTGAAGACAAACTAACCGAACTATTTTTGCTTGCAGGTAGCCAAGAATTATTTGAAAATTCGATTTTACATTTTGATGAAATTGACAAGAAATGTGGTTATAGCAGAGGAAAAGATTTTAGTTCTTACACAACTAGCGTTCAGTCTCAACTTTTAGGTCTAATGGACAAAGATACCATTACATTTGCTAAAAGTCATGGTCCTTATTCTGAGATGGTCACTGTATCTACAAAACGCATGTGGTTCATTTTTAGCGGAGCTTTTTCAGGTATTGAAGATATTATTTCTGAACGCCTTAAAACTGGAAATCATAAACCTATTGGATTCTCTTCTTCCATTGAAAAATTTGATGTTCTTGGTGAAGGAAATTTGCTTAAAGAAGTAACATCTAAAGATCTAGTAAAATATGGCTTGCTTCCTGAATTTACTGGCAGAATTGGCCGAATTGGAGTGCTAGATCACTTGCAAGCATCTGATATTAAAAATATCATTCTCGGATCTGAGGGATCTTGTATTAAAGAATATGAAAACTTTTTTGGAATTCATGGTATTAGCTTGGAGTTTGAAGAAACGGCAATAGAACTAATAGCTGAAAACATTGCGTCATCTGCTCTTGGGGCAAGAAATATTCCTTTTATTTTCAATCAGTTATTATATCCAAAAATGTTTGAAATAGATGCTTACACAGACTCTAAAATATTCATCCATTACGATGAAGTAAAAAAATTATTTACCTAAAAAAAGGAGGAAACCATGTCATTTGAATTTGATTCATTTATTGAAGAACTACGTGAAAATGAAAACGAAGCAAAAAGGAAAATAATAGATGATTATGAGCAAACAGTTGGACCATTAAGTCCTGTTTTAGAAGAAAACAAATTTTATATCGATTATGTCAGCAAATTCGATGTTTTAGAATATAATGTGCCTGAAGAGTCCTATTTAGATGGATTCAATTATCCCTTATTATTGAGGTTAATTGCTAGCAGTTTATCAAGTGAATATGACTTAGTTTTTTTAAATGGATGTGTAATAAACGAAAAACCGGACTTAAATATTATTGTGCTTAATAGTGGCCAAAAATTAATCAGATCAATTGATTCCTTATGGGGTTTCCAAATAGCTAGACTTTATGAAATATACATAACTGAGGCTTTATTAATGCAAACGCTTCTCAATGATGAACCTTCTGAAGACCGATTACTTGAAAATGAAAGAACTCAAAGAATAAAGAAGCATAACCAATTAGTAAAAGAAGCTCTCGCTTTTAGTAATCCCAATTTATATTCCTTAGGGAGTTCCTTAAATGTTGGGAAAAAAAATCGGCAAATTAACAATTAGTAAATGTTAAATTTAACTCCATTAATTAAAGCCTCTTAAATTCGTAAAATATAAAATTTTCGAAAATTGGAGTTTTGTTTTTTTTGATAATCTGAATGTATTAATAATATTGATGCGAGAGTTTTTTGTGTTAAATTGAATTTTGTAAAAAGTTATTCCAAATATACAAAGTGTATTTTGCACTAATTTGCATTGTTTTGCAATTTTTTGTGATTCCCGAATTTACTTAAGAAAAAAGTTTATAATTTTGCCAAAAGGAGCAAAGCGGAAATTTTAAGGGTTTTAGTTTCAAAATACAATTTTACAAAAATTGCCTCTTTTTCGGTTGCAAAAATGATCTTCTCAAATAAAGGGTGAAATCTTCAGCAAAGCCACGTGGCTCTAAGATTCGTTTAAAAATTGCTGCAAATCGGGAGGCGTGACATTATGGCAGTCCGCAAAACCTACAGTATCATAAGTTTTTGAATTCGTTCGAAAGCCTCTCTCCGAAAAACCTTGCAAAATGATGCAAAACAATGCAAAATGCCGCAAAACCATGCAAAATCGCGCATTTAGCCAGAGAGGAATAACATCGGGATTAAACCTTCCGATGTAATGTATTGATAAACAAATGGTTTGAAATTATTTTTGGTTATTTATTTCTCTCAATATTAAAGTTTTTTTCAGTTAACTTCATCAGTAATTTTAAGTTTACTGGGGGGATTATTTAAAGAAATTATATTTTGAGTTTAAAATTTTTCAAGAGTTGATAAAAGACATTTTCAACATCTAAATTCCCTAATCCCATTTCTTTATAAATGGCTTTGTTTGGCAAATCATGAGAAATTGTTTTTGCGAACTCTTGCAAATGATTGTGAATGCTTATGGGTAGTTCATGTATTTCTTCATCCATAAGCATCACCGCCAAGCGAAAAATATCAGTTTTGTGTTTACGTAATTGTTTAGAATCCTCTCCAGTTCCTTGAGAAATTCGCTCAGCTATTTCTAAGTAAGCTTTTGCTTTAAGACAAATCAGAGCTTCGGTTTTGGCAAGATGAATTCCGTTTTCAACGATGCTGTGCTTGATAATAAAATTGTAATAATCATCACTTAATAAAATAGCTGATAAGCTTGATAAGTCGTCATCAACAGGAATGGGTGTTAGATAAGCAGGTTCTTCAAGCTCAATTAAATCGGGGATGCGCGAAAACAATTCAATTTGAAAAGGAAAATCCTCATTAATGGGCTTCATAAACCTGTAGTATTTTCTCTCGTCGGCACTTTTCTCACGTTTTTTGTAGTAGCCATCTTTAATAAATTGCCAGAATTGTTTAACAAAATCAGCATTTAGAGCTTCAACTACCAAAATAATATCAATATCTTTTGTGGCTCTTGGTATGAGTGCGGCTTCTTCAATGATGATGTCGCAAGCTGTTCCGCCAATTATCACATAATTATCAGGAAATTGCTCAAAGTATTTTTTGAAAATATCTAAACCTCTTACCATAGCATGTTTTTAATAATTTGTTCTAAAGCCATTTGTGTTCGTTCATCATCATTGTTTCTGAAACATAAATAAATAGATAATGGATCAACATACTGTGTTTTTGTTAACAGAGTAGGGTCGTATTTCCATTCTTCAAAGCAAATATTGCCTTCAAATTGACCGAAATTATTCTGATCGTTTTCAATAAGGTTTTGCAAATATCCATATTTTACAGCATAATATTCAATTCTATCAGGATTTAAATTAGAATAAAATGACAGGGCACTCATATTAGCTTTTCGGAAATTATGATCATCTAATTTACCGGTGTAGAAAATTGTTTTTTTGACAGGGCTCGTCATTAAAGGCAAAGCCAATTCCCAAAGTTCAGATTTGTTTTTGCCGAAATGTAAGAATTTATCTTTTGTACCAAGTAATTGACACAAATCTGCATTTTGCAAATAATGAACAGATCTGGTAATGGTCATTGCATCATAACCCAATTTTTTAGCAATACTTTTTAAATTAATTCCTTCCAGAAGTTCAATTTGAAGGTGGAATAAGATTAATAATTGAGCAGCAGGAGGCATGAATGGAATTTGCTCTTTAGGTTTGATTTTGAATTCTTTCAAATCAATAAGCAAATCAGGTAAATACATTTGTTTACCAGGAATAATGAAAGGAATCCTTTTTTCGATTAGCCTTAAGCGGTTGTATGCTTCAATAGGTTTGATAACAGCGGCAGTTGGCAAATTAAGCGTTGTTTGGATAATGTCGAAATGCTTTCTTAAAGTATCAGCAGTAAATTCATTTTTTACTTCTGCCAGAATGAAGTCCTGATTATTAATGTTGGTCAGGAAAAGATCGTAGCCAATGGTAATATATAAAGGTAAACTGTTTAATTTATTTAGTAAAACAGGTTTGATTTCAACTTCAATACCAATAACCTGTTTGAAGTATTTTTTAAGTTCTTCCATTTAGTGATTATATTTTAAATGATTGCTAAATAGTATGATAACATAATTTGTGCATGATAACATCATTAAAGATAATGTGCAAAGATAATGTTATTATATTGATATTCAAAATATAAATTAAAAATTAATTACTTTTTCGAAATTAAAACCAATTTGCTCGTTGTATTGGACATAACCTAATTGATTACACGTCAGTTTTGTTTTACCAATTTCAAAATCAGAAGGGTTGTTATGTGTGTGACCAAAAATCCAATAATCAGGACCATTGAATTCAATTAAATCAAATAATTCTACTGCAAAGGCTTCATTTAGAGCATCGCCTTTGAATTTCACCGGATAATTCATAAACGTTGGAACGTGATGCGTTATGACTAAAGAATTAGTAGTCTTTTCTTTGGCTAATTCATTACTTAAAAACGCTATACTTTCATGATGAAACTCATTAAATTGATTGGCAGAAAAACGATGACCATTGTATTTAATGACATGAAAATCACTCAAGCCCTTTTCAATTTGCCATTGATAAGCATCACTTATTTTTGACCAAAGCGTAGAGAAAATTAATTTGACTTTATTGTGAATTATTGAAGTATTGTTCACAAGAAAAACATTGCTTTTTATTTTCTCATTCAGTACTCCACATTTTTTTGCAGCGTCAAAATAGTAGTATTCATGATTGCCAGGAATCCAATAAGTGGTTTGAAAATTATCTGTCAAATAATTAAAAAAATCATCGTGTTTGTCCAATATTGCAAAAGGAACGATATCGCCAGCCAAAAGTAAGATATCACCGATTGGTTTTATAGGGTTTGTTTTTAGAAATTCCACGTTTTGAGGGAATTCTAAATGTAGATCGGAAGCGTATTGAAGTATCATAACAGTCTGGCTAGCTTGTATTTTAAGGTCAAATTTAGTAAATAAATGTCAGTAGATTAAAGAATGTTTCAGCATTCAAGTCAATTCTTTTTTCTTAATATGTTAATCCAAATATCCAAAGAGGGATTTGATTGCCATAACCTATTTCAATGTTATCCACAACGGTGAATGCATTTTCCAAATTGACAATTTGTTTCTTGGTCTTGTTTTTTCCTCCAATCTCAAAATTGTATTTTTCGGAAACTCTAAAATCAACTAAATTGGAGAATTCTACTGAATGTTTTACTCGAACCTGATTCATGAAAAACGATTCACGGACACTCCCAATATTAGTTTGTTCTCCTCCCAAAGCAAAAGCATAATTGGTATTTCCCAAATAGACTTTATCAGGCTTCGACATTTGTTTGATCCCAGAAGTTTCTTTTTTAAGAAACATAATTGCTTCTGCTTTTTCGAGATAATAAAGATAATTGAGTAAACTTATTCGGGTGGTTTCAATATCGTGACTTAACTGCAATATGTTCGGAGTAAAAGGCACCATAGATGCCAGCACAGCAAAAAGTTTTTTGATTTTGATTACAGAATAATAATCGATTTTCTCAGTAGCTGGTAAGTCTAATTCGATGATGGTATTTAAAGTTGCCAATAAACGAGAGTGATAAAGCTCTTTATCTTCTTTATAGTAGGGGAAATAACCATAACGAATATACTCGTTAAAAGCCACAAGGGGCTTTATTTTACCGCCTATCTCCATTGCAAACTCCTTATGATTGGAAATAATCTCATCAACAGAAACAGTTTTTTGCATGATACCATATTCGTATTCCAAAAATTCGCGGAAAGACAAACCATAAAGATGGTAGGTGATTGCTCGGCGACTTAAATCCGCTTCTCCCTTATAAACTTCGAGTAATGATGATCCTGTGAAAACAATTTTCATATCAGGATAAGTATCGTAAATATTTTTTATTTCTCGCGACCATCCTGGATAATTATGGACTTCATCCAAAAATAGGGCTTTACCACCTTGCTTTGAAAACTCCTCCGCTAAATGAATTAAAGAATGGGTAGAAAACCAAAGATTATCTAGTGATGCATATAATACTTCACTTGAGTCGGACTTGTAGTTTGATTTGATGTACTGAAGCAACATGGTTGTTTTACCCGTTCCACGGGAACCAATAATTGCTATTAGCCGGTTTTTCCAATGAATTTCACTGTATAAATACCTTTTAAAATCAATTGATATTCTGCTAAGTTGCTGATAAAAAGCTGAAAATAATTGTTGCATAGCTATTTTTTATTTATTTCAAATACAAAGATACGACAATTGTATTATATAAAATACAAAAAATTCAATAAAATGTATTCTGAAAAATACAAAAAGTGCTAAAAAAACAATTAAAGAAATAAATTCGCAATTCGCGAATTGCGAATTTAATTTGAAAGGTACACCGATTATTGGGAAATCCAATCACCTAAACCAACAAAATCCAAAACAAATTACCTGATAAATGTTTGCTATTGCCATGATTAAGAAAACAATACAAAACGGATTTTTAAGAGGTCAAGGTCAGCAGAATTTGCAGTTAGTAATAATATGCAAAATTACTTCAATTATAATTGATGCATTTGCAAATAAATTATCATTCTTCAACTATAATTGAAATTAATTAAAGTGCTTAATTATTTTTATTAATTAAATTTACAACCAATTTTACAATTGTTTCAGATTCTTCTGATTTGCTTTCAGCTATCATAATGGTTATTGCTACAAGTGCATTGTCCTCAATTATTTTACTTCCATTATTTTTATAAAGGGCGTTGTTTATTTCGAGAAAATACACGAATAAACCTGCTGCTATTCGTTTGTTGCCATCCACAAAAGAATGATTTTTTACAATAAAGTATAATAAATGCGCTGCTTTTTCTTCAATACTTGGATAGGCATCTTTTCCACCTACAGTTTGGTATATTGAATTTAATGAACTTTTGAAAGACTGGTCTTTTTCTCTCCCAAATAAATTACCTCCATTCTGAAATTTTTTCCAGATAGAAATTTGTTCAATAGCATTTTCGTAGGTGAGTATTTGAGTTTTTTCTACGGATATTTGATGATAATCAATGGTTGTAAGGCACTGGTGATCATATTTGTCAAGGGTATCCAAAGCATAGGCATATTGTTTAATGACGTTTAGAATTCCTTTTGCTTCGGAAGATGATAAGGTTTCGAC